>NZ_JBFBBA010000035.1:0-89090 GCF_040682455.1 Streptomyces sp. NPDC051183 | reverse complement strand
CGCCCGGTTTACATTCCGAACCCGGAAGCTAAGCCTTTCAGCGCCGATGGTACTGCAGGGGGGACCCTGTGGGAGAGTAGGACGCCGCCGAACAATCATTGTGGGAAAGCCCCGCACCTTATGGTGCGGGGCTTTTCTGCGTTTACGGGCCGTGACCTGCGAAATCACGATGAAGTCTGTCTGGTCGTGTGGTTAGGATCCCGAGGTATGACCGATCAGAGCAAGCAGGACGTGAACCAGCACGTGATCCGTCCGATACGGGCGGACGAGTGGGAGCAGGTCAAGGAGCTGCGGATCGCCTCGCTCCACGACCCCGTGGCTTCCATCGCCTTCCTCGACACCGCCGAGCTCGCCGAGGCCCGGCCGGACAGCTTCTGGCAGGAGCGGACCGCCGGCGCAGCCTCCGGGCGGGCCGTGTGTCAGTTCGTGGCCGAGGGGCCCGACGGGGTGTGGGACGGCAGCGTGACCGTGCTCGTCGAGGAGCTGGGCACCACCGACTTCCTCGACCGTGAGATCGAGACGACCCAGGGGCACGTCGTCGGGGTCTTCGTCCGTGAGGGCCGGCGGGGCACCGGACTGGCCGAGGAACTGTTCCGGGCGGGGCTGGAGTGGGCCTGGTCGCTGGAGAACCCGGGGCTGGAGCGCGTACGGCTCTACGTGCACGAGCGCAACGACAAGGCGCAGGCCTTCTACCGGCGCATCGGGTTCCAGGACAGCGGCGTGCGGGTGCCGCTGGAGACGGACCCGTCCGCCAAGGAGCTGGAGTACGTCATCGCTCGGCCGGCAGGGATCTAGCCGACGGGGAGGGGCGCGTCCGGCCAGCGGGTACGGGCCTGTTCGCGACTGCGGCACAGGGCGAGGAGGGGGAGCGTCTCGTCCTGGAGGAGCTCCGGGAGCTGGGGGACGGGAGCCACGGCAGCCACGTCGTCCAGGACCAGCGCGAGTGGTGGGTCGAGCCGACCGTGGGATGACCGTGCGGCCATGCGGCGGCCGTGCTCGACCACGCTCGAGGCGAGTGCGGTCAGCAGGGGCATCGCACCCGGGTGGGTCCGGGGATCTTCCAGCGGTTCGCCCACCACGTACAGGCTGCCCCCTTCGGCGATGAACGAAGCCAGGGTGAGCGAATCCGTTCGGTTCGGGTTGCAGGCCTCGCGGATGTGGATCGAGGTCAGGCAGGAGAGGGCCCGGGCCGTCAGGTGCTGGGCCAGCTCGCGGCGTTCCGGGTGGGCGGTGAGGGCGTTCTCCAGTTCCCCGGCGGCGCCGGGGGCGGCGGTGACGCTGCCGGGATGGGTGCGCAGGATGCGTACCGGGTCCTGGGAGCCGTTGCCCTGGGCCCAGCGGTGCAGCTGCTTGAACGGGCGGTCGTCGAGAGCGGCCGCCTGGAGCCAGCAGCGAAGGAGCGTTTCCGCGGTGTCGGCGACGGCCGCGTCCATACGGGCCTGCGGGCGTACGGGGGCCAGCAGGGCGACGGCGCGCGCGGCCGCGGCATCGCGGTCGAGGCAGCCCTCGGCCGGGTTCCAGTGCATGCGGGCCGGGGTGTCGCACAGGTGGGACGGGTCGTAGAGGAGGACCGGGCCGAGTTTGGCGCGGGCGTCCTTGGTCTCCGCCCAGAGGGCCGGGGAAGAGGTGACCACCAGCACCGCGCCCTCGGCCGTGGCGATGCTCTGCGCGGCGAGGCGGTGGCGCTCGGAGGGGCCGGCGTAGGTCATCCGGAGGGGCGGGGGCGTCGTTGGCATGGTGGGCGGGGCGGGTGCCGGGGCGTAGCCGAAGCCGTAGCGGTAGGCCTCGTCCACCGGAGCCGGAGCCGGGGCCGGGGCCGGAGCCGGGGCCGGGGCCGGAGGCTGGGGCTGGAGCTGGGCGGGTACCGGGGGCTGGCGCGAGGGCTCGTACGGGACGGGCTCGGGCGCGGCCGCAGCCGCAGCCGCGGGTGCGGTTTCCGGCGCGGGGGTCGGCGCGGACTGTCTGGCCAGGGCGCGGCGGGACTTCGTACGGGCGATGACGCCGATGCAGAACACGGTCAGCACGAACATCACCAGCAGTTGGCCGATGAACAGGCCCCAGAACAGCCCCCAGCCCGACAGCGCCGCCGGGTCGGTGTCCGGCCAGGCGCCCGGGACGTCGTGCGGCTGAGCTATCAGGGCGCGCACGGCCCCCGGGGTCCGGGTGAAGGTGACGTTGTCGGGCCAGCTGCCCTTCGCGAGGAGGGCAGCCAGGCCGGTGCCCGTCCAGACCAGGACCGCGAGGCCGAGGAGGAAGGCCAGCAGGGCGATGAGCAGCCCGTCGGGGATGCCGCCGCGGGCGGGGGCGTCCGTACGTCGGGCGTCTCGTGCATCTCGTGCGTCGTACATGCTCACGCCACCGTGGTCGCGGACCCCGGGCCGCCGTTTCGGTGGCGTTCGATGAGCAGGGCGCGCTCCTCCGCCTCCAGTTCGGCCGCCAGCAGGTCGTCGGGCAGTTGGTGCTGGGCGGAGGACTCGGTCATCGCGCGGTCGGTGTAGACGAGGGGGCGTTCGGTCTCGGTGATCAGGTGTTTGACCACCTGGACGTTGCCGTTGACGTCCCAGACGGCGATGCCCGGGGTGAGGGTCGGGATGATCTCCACGGCCCAGCGGGGCAGGCCGAGGACGCGGCCGGTGGCGCGTGCCTCGTCGGCCTTCTGGGCGTAGATGGTCCTGGTGGAGGCCATCTTGAGGATGGCCGCGGCCTCGCGGGCGGCCGCTCCGTCGACGACGTCGGAGAGGTGGTGGACGACGGCGACGAAGGACAGGCCGAGGCGTCGGCCGAACTTCAGGAGGCGCTGGAACAGCTGGGCCACGAAGGGGCTGTTGATGATGTGCCAGGCCTCTTCGACGAGGAAGATGCGCTTCTTGCGGTCGGGCCGGATCCAGGTGTGCTCCAGCCAGACGCCGACGATCGCCATGAGGATCGGCATCGCGATGGAGTTGCGGTCGATGTGGGAGAGGTCGAAGACGATCAGCGGGGCGTCGAGGTCGATGCCGACGGTGGTCGGGCCGTCGAACATGCCGCGCAGGTCGCCGTCGACGAGGCGGTCGATGACGAGCGCCACGTCGAGGCCCCAGGCCCGGACGTCGTCTATGTCGACGTTCATGGCGAGGGCGGATTCGGCTTCGGGGTAGCGCAGTTGCTCGACGATGTCGGTGAGGACGGGCTGGCGGTCGCGGATGGTGTCGACGACGTAGGCGTGGGCGACCTTGAGGGCGAAGCCGGAGCGCTCGTCGAGGCCGTGGCCCATGGCGACTTCGATGATGGTCCGGAGCAGCGCGAGCTGGCCGGTCGTGGTGATCGCCGGGTCGAGGGGGTTGAGGCGGATCCCGTCGTCGTTGGCGGCGATGGGATCCAGGCGGATGGGGGTTATCCCCAGCTGCTGGGCGATCAGGTTCCACTCGCCGACGCCGTCCTCGCCCTGGGCGTCGAGTACGACGACCTGGCGGTCGCGGAAGCGGAGCTGGCGCAGGACGTACGTCTTCTCCAGGGCGGACTTGCCGTTGCCGGATTCGCCGAGGACCAGCCAGTGCGGGGCGGGGAGTTGCTGCCCGTAGAGCTGGAAGGGGTCGTAGATGTAGCCCTTGCCGCTGTAGACCTCGCGGCCGATGATGACGCCGGAGTCGCCGAGTCCGGGGGCGGCGGTGGGCAGGTAGACGGCTTGCGCCTGCCCGGTGGAGGTGCGGACGGGCAGGCGCGTGGTTTCGACCTTGCCGAAGAGGAAGCTGGTGAAGGCGTCCGTCAGGGCGGACATGGGATCTCGCATGGGGCGGCCGTTCCCTCCAGCTAGCGTCGGATGCCGGTGGCGAACGGCAGGGTGTTGACGAAGGCGCGGTGGTGCTCGCGGTCGCACCACTCCAGCTTCAGGTAGGACTTGCCGGCGGAGGCGCGGATCGTCCGCTTGTCGCGGGCGAGGGCTTCGGGCGAACGCGAGGACACCGTGATGTACCCGACGAGGTTGACTCCTGCCGCACCGCTGGCGAGATCTTCACCCCTCTGGTCCAGTCGGCCGTGCGCGGCGATGTCGCGGGGGTCGACGGTCCGGTTCATCTTGGCGGCGCGGGAGGCGTCCGCCTCGTCGTTGGTCTTCTCCGTGAGCATGCGCTCGATGGCGACCTCGGTGGGCTCCAGGTCCATGGTGACGGCGACCGTGCGGATCACGTCCGGGGTGTGGACGAGGAGCGGGGCGAGGAAGTTGACGCCGACCGGGGTCATGGGCCATTCCTTCACCCATGCCGTGGCGTGGCACCAGGGTGCGCGGGTGGAGGACTCGCGGGTCTTGGCCTGGAGGTACGTCGGTTCCACCGCGTCGAGTTCGGCCGGCCAGGCGTTGCGCTTGGTCATGGCCTGGATGTGGTCGATGGGGTGGTCCGGGTCGTACATGGAGTGCACGAGGGAGGAGAGTCTGCCCTGGCCGAGGGGCTGGCGGACGCGGATGTCGGCCTCGGCGAGGCGGGCGCAGATGTCGGTGAGCTCGCGGGCCATGACGATGGCGAGGCCGGCGTCGCGGTCGAGCCTGCGGCCCTTGTGAGGGGTGCCGGCGCGGGCGATGGTGTGGGCCTCGGCGGCGAGTTCGCGCGTGAAGTGCATGCAGGCGACGAGGTACGCGCGGTGCTGCTCGGAGGAGGTGGAGACCATCGACTGGAGCTGCTCGTAGGAGTCGCGCAGCCAGACGGGGGCGTTGGTGTCGCCGCGCTGGGCGACGTCCTTGGCGTGCGCGTCGGGGTCGGCGGGCAGCGTACGGGCGAGCATCTGCAGGCGGGTGACGAAGCCGTCGCCGTTGGCCACGTGCTTGAGGAGGGTGCCGAAGCGGTCGACGAGGGCTTCCTGGTCCTCGCTGTCGCGCAGGCCGACGCCGGGGCCCTCGATCTCGATGGCGGCGGTGACGGTTCTGCGGTCTGCGTGGAGCAGTACGGCGATCTCGTCGGGGCCGAAGGGCGCGGCGAGCCAGCTGATGCGGCCGATGCCGGGGGGCGGGCCGACCTCGACCTCGCGGCCGTCGGAGCCGCGGACGCCGGCTTCCATGGCGGCCGAGCGGTACGTCGTACCGCGGCGCAGGGTCCGCTTGTAGCTGCGGCTGATCTCGAACCAGCGGTAGAAGGTGCGGCCCTTGTACGGGACGTACACGGCGGCGAGCGCGAGCATGGGGAACCCGGCGAGGCTGACGATGCGCAGCGTGAGGTCGGGGACGAGCAGTCCGCTCATCATGCCGAAGAACGCTCCGGCGATGATCAGGGCGATCTCGCCGGTCTCGCGGTTCTTGCCCACGATCGCGTTCGGCCGGGCCCGGCCGATGAGATACGTGCGGCGGGGCGCGACCGGGTGGATCTGGTGGGACTGGGTCGTCAACGCCCGTCACCTCCTGTGTTCTTCGTACTCGTACGCGAGCTCGTGCGGGGCGGGGGTGTGGCGGAGGGGACAGGTCCGCCGCCGGACCCGCCGCCGGAGGACGGGCGGCTGCTGTGGGCGGCCACGCCTCCGGAGATGGGGTTGGCGGGGCGGGGGGCGCTGTTCGCGCCGCCGCCGTCGCCTGCGCGGTGGTTGCCGCGGCTGCTGTGGGTCTTGATGCCCTGCGAGACGAGGGAGGCGGGGGAGCTGATGACGGCCGCGGCCTGGGCGCCGTCGGTGGCGGAGCTGCGGCCGGCGCGGGCGGAGGCGATCTCGTCGCCGAAGCCGGGGACGAAGCGGTAGATCATCGCGGAGGCGAAGATCGCCAGCAGGATGATCGCGAGGCCGGAGACGACGGCGGAGAAGGCGTTCGGGCCCTTCTCGCCGGCCAGGGCTCCTGCGAGGCCGAGGACGATGACGATGACCGGCTTCACGAGGATCACGGCGATCATGATGCCCGCCCAGCGGCGCACGTGGCCCCAGAGGTTGCGGTCGACGAGCCCGGCGTAGACGACGACGCCGAGGAGGGCGCCGACGTAGAGCAGGGCGGCGCGGATGAAGAGCTCTAGGAAGAGGATGCCGGCGGCGAGGACGGTGACGAGGGAGACGACGATCAGCATGATCGGGCCGCCGCCGATGGAGTCGCCCTTCTTGAGGGCCTCGGTGAAGGAGCCGAAGAAGACGTCGGTCTGGCTGCCGCTCGCGGAGGCGATGACCTCGGTGACGCCGTCGGTCGCGGAGACGACGGTGTAGAGGATCAGGGGGGTGAAGGCGGAGGCGAGGACGGTGAGCCAGAGGAAGCCGATGGCTTCGGAGATGGCGGTGGTGAGGGGGACGCCGCGGATGGCGCGCTTGGCGACGGCGAAGAGCCAGAGGACGAGGGTGAGGATGGTGGAGGCGGCGAAGACGATGGAGTACTGCTTGAGGAAGGCGCCGTTGGTGAAGTCGACGTTCGCGGAGCCGTTGACCGCCTTGCTGAGCTCGGTGACGATCCAGGCGGCGGCGTCGGCGCAGCCCTTCGCCAGGGAGGCGAGGGGGTTGAGGGCGTCGGCCGGGTCGTTGGGGGCTAGGCCTGTGCGGGGGGCTCCGCCGGTGGCTTCGCCGCGCTCGCAGTACTGCTTGGCAGGGCCGATGAGGAGGTCGCACGGGTCGTTGCTCGCCTGTGGCGAAGGGGTCACCGAGGGCGTGGGCACCGGGGAAGGGGCCGCGTAGGCGCGTGTTGCCATGGTGACGACGGCCACGTGTACAGAGGCGACGACACCCAGCCTGAGGCGGAGGCTACCGGGCATAGGTGAACCCTCCGAAGTCCTTGATGGCCTTGCTGATGTCGTCGGAGGAGGAGGCGGCCACGTCGCCGGGAACTGGGGCCGGCCCGTCCTGCTGATTGTCGGCCGTGACTTTCCAGTCGCCGCCGGACCAGGCCAGATCGAAGGTCCAGGTCTTCCACGTGGTACGCACTGGATCGGTGGACTTCACCCCTGACATGCCGATCAGCCCCATGTACCAGACGGCGATTCTCGCGTTCGTCGGGCTGTAGCTCTCGACGCGGGTTCCGATCGGGACGGTGCGGGTCACGAACGTGTTGCCCTGGGGAGGGTTGCCGCTTTCGTCCAGTCCGAGCTTGGTCAGGAAAGCGGCTGAGTATGCGGCGTCCTGAGGCCCCTTCAGGCGGGCTGAAGCATCAGGCGTATAGACGCTGTCCACGATCGTATGGCGGTTGGACTTCCTGAACATGCCGTCGGAACCCAGCACCACCGCGTAGTTGGTGGCAGCCGACTGGGCTCCCTGTTGGTCCTGCGGGAAGCCCTTGGGGATGCCTGCGGATTTGTCCGTGACCGGGGGGACGCCCGTGGCGGCGGTGGGGGAGGTGGCCTGGGGTTTGTCCGAGGACGGGGTGGTCGGGGTGTCGCCGGACTGGTTCGCGAACGCGATGGCAGCGATCAGGAGGACGACGACGCCGACGACCGTGACCAGGCTTCTGGAGGTGCGTGGGGTGCGGCGGGGGGTGCCGTAGGCGTCGGAGGGGGATTCCGGGAGGCGGGTACGGGTCTGGCCCGTGCCGCCGACCTCGCCGTAGCCCGCGCCGCCGCCGTACTGGTCGTCGTTGCTCATTCCGTGTCCGCCCCCTCCGCGTCGTACGACGGTAGCGCTGCTTCCCGCGCACGCGCGGCGTGGTGAGTCCTCATCAGGTCCGGGATCCGGGGACCTGCCCGGCTAGACGGCCATCCCGTAGACGATCGTGAACAGGGTGCCGAGGGAGCCGATGATGAAGACGCCGGTCAGGCCGGCCACGATCAGGCCCTTGCCCTGTTCCGCGCTGAACGTGTCGCGCAGCGCGGTCGCGCCGATGCGCTGCTTGGCCGCGCCCCAGATGGCGATGCCGAGGCAGAGGAGGATCGCGACTGCCATGACCACTTCGATCATGATCTTCGCTTCGTTGCCGAGACTGCCGAACGGCCCCCAATTCGGGGCGATTCCGCCGATGATGGTGGTGATGTCGCCCTTTTCGGCTGCCAGGATCATGTAACTCACCGCCCCTGTATGGGTAGTTCCGGAAGCCCGTGCCCGACGGCAGGGGTCACGCACTATCTTCGCTGATGAAACCGCCGTCGTACGTCGACTTGACGGCTCTCTTTGCCCGATCTCCCGGCCCGTGCCCCGCCCGTGTGCTCTGACCTGGGCGTGGGTGGTCTGCATGCGAAAGAACGTATGGTCACTCTGTGTATCACGGGGGGTGACCCCGGGCAATGATTGTCGTCCCGGCGTACGGGGGGCGGATCGAGGCGGCGCCGTTCGGCGCAACGTTTCGGCAGGGGTGGGCCCCTGCCCTTCGGTGGTGGCGCGCGGGGCGCGCCACCGGCCGGGCTACGGGACGTAGAGGTTCGAGCGGAACGGTGCGAAGACGGTCCGGCCGGGGTGGATGGCGCCGATGACCAGGCCGCTGCACCAGGGGCCGCTGGTGACGAGGACCGGGTTGTCGGTGTGGTTGGTGACGACGGCCGGGCCGTTGTGGAAGACGCAGCCGTACGGTTCGCCGATCGCGCGGTCGTTGATGACCAGTTCTCCCGAGGATGCGTGCGCGGAGCCGCCGAGGCTCAGGGCGAGGGTGATGGCGGCCGCGAGGGTGCCGAGGGTTCTGGTCAGTCGTCGCATGGTGGGGAAACCTCCAGGTGGGCCCGGTTGGTGACGATCATCTTCCGGTTGCGTGGCTCACCGTATTGGCTCAACGGCGGAACGTAACGCCCGATCAGGGGGCGTGTGGGTGCGCGAGGGGCGCACAGATGTCCGGCGAGCGCGGGGTGGGCCGGCCGGAGCCTTTGGTAGCAGGGGTTGTCAGTGGGGTGCGGCAGGCTTTTGGCATGACGATTCCGTGGACCCTGGCAGACATCGAGGCGGCCATCCGGGCGGGATGGTCGGCCGAGACCTGCTCGCCCGATGACGTCGAGCGAGCGCCCTGGACGGCCGACAATCCGGCCTGGGGGCACTGCGACATCACGTCCCTGGTCGTCCAGGACATAGTCGGCGGCGAGTTGATGTGCGGTGAGGTCTGGCTGGACGGGGAGCAGCAGGGCTTCCACTGCTGGAACGTCATGCCCGGCGGGATACGGATCGACCTGACCCGGGAGCAGTTCCGGCGCGGGCAGGTGGTCACGCCGGGGCGGCCGATGGGGAAGCGGCCGGGCGGGCGGCTGCCGAGGCGGTGGGAGGAGTACCAGCTGCTGCGGCAGCGGGTGATCGACAAGCTGGGGCCGCTGCCGGGGGCCGTGGAGACCTCCGACGGCCGCCGGCTGGCCTATACGGACTTCGGCGGTCCGGGGGCGCCGCTGCTCGCGCTGCACGGGCACTTCCAGGACGGGGCGACCTTCGGGCGGCTGGCCCGGGAGATGGGGCCGCGGTGGCGGGTGATCACGCTCGACCAGCGGGGGCACGGGGAGTCCGACCGGGCCGCGGAGTACTCGCGGGACGGGTACGTCGCGGACGCCGCGGCCGTACTGGAGCACCTGGGGCTGGGGCCGGCGGTGGTGCTGGGGCATTCGCTGGGCGGGGTCAATGCGTACCAGCTCGCGGCGCGGCGGCCGGAGCTGGTGCGGGCGGTGGTGGTCGAGGACATAGGCGCGGTGGTCGAGGGCGACCTGTCCTACGCGCTGGAGTGGCCGCGGCGGGCCGCGAGCCGGGAGGCGCTGCTGGCGGGGACGGGCAGCTCGGCGCCGTTCCTGGCGGGGTCGCTGCGCGAGCATCCCGACGGGTGGGGCACGGCCTTCGTGCCGGAGGACATGGTGGAGTCGCAGCGCGGGCTCAACGGTGACCACTGGGCGGACTGGCTGGCGGTGCGGCGGCCGACGCTGCTGGTCCGGGGGGACCGCAGCGGGGTGCTGTCGGCGGAGCACGCGCGGGAGATGACGCTACGGCGGCCGGGGGTGCGGCTGGTGGAACTGCCGGCGGGGCACGGGGTGCACGAGGGCGACCCGGAGGGCTTTGGCGCGGTGGTACGGGAGTTTCTGGCCCGGGTGTGAGGGGCCGGCGGGGGTACGGGTCGGCTGCCCGGCGCCGCCCGCCTCGACCCCGGCGGGACCGGAGGCCGGGGCCCGGCGGGGCCGGGGCGCGTGGGCGTGCGCGGCGCCCCTGCTGGGGCTCCGCCCCAGGCCCCGCGCCTCAAACGCCGGCGGGGCCGGAAGCGCGGGGTGCCGGCCGACCGGGACCCGGAAGGGGCGGTCGGTGCGGCGGGGGCTGAAGGGCTGTCGGGTCTTGCAGGTCGGCGCGGAGGCCCTGCGGGCTGCGGGGCTGGCCGGGTGGCCGTCACAGGAGCAGGGCTCAGCCGTACGGGCTCACTGGCCCCGGGCCGGTGCGGCGGTCGGGCCGGGGACGAGGAGGGCCGGCCGAGCGGCGCCGAGTCGCTACGGCGGGCTCGCCATCTCCGAGGCGCGCCGCGGCGGTGGCCACGGGGTTTCCGGCAGGTCGAGGGTGACGTAGACGGGGCTGGAACGCGATGGTGGCCAGGGGGCTTTCGGCAGGTCGGGCACTGCGGGTGGGGCGGGCGAGCGCCCCGAGTGTGTCGGGTGCAGGGGTACCGGCTGCTCGGGCGGGCCGGGTGTGGTGCAGCGGGTACCGGCTGCCCGAGCCTGCCGGGTGCGGTACAGCGGGGGGCCGGTGGCGAGAGGGTCCCGGCCGGGTCAGGTCCAGTGGGTGGGGCGCGTGAGGGAGGTGGGGATGCGGGTGGACGGGTTGCCCTGGGCGGCGTTGAGCTGGGGCTGGGTGAGGAAGATGGCGCCCCGCAGGTCGGCGCCGCGCAGGTTGGCGTCGCGGAAGTCCGCGCCGATCAGGTCGGCCGTACGCAGGTCGGCCCGGCTCAGGTCGGCGGCGATCAGGTAGGCGCCGCGGAGGTTCGCCCCGCGCAGGTCCGCGCCGGAGAGGCGGGCGCCCATCAGGTCGGCGCCGCGGTGGTTCTTCGTGCGGCCCGGCACCTTGGCCCGTACGAGCTCGCTGGTCTTCAGGAGCAGGGCGTTGATCCCTTGGCGCAGCGCGCCCACGTCGAACGGGGCGAGGGTCTCGGCGTCGGCGCGGGTCATGGCCTCGGTCTCGGCCAGGGCCAGGCGCAGCTCCGCGTGCACGGGGCGGGCGTCGGGGAGGGTGAGGGCCTCGGTGACGTAGAAGAGCAGCTCGTGCAGCTGCCGCATCACGGGGAAGACGTCGAACATCTGGCGGGCGGTGCCGGGGTGGGTGCGCCAGTCGCGGCCGCCGAAGGTGACCTGTGACACCTGCTGGCCCGCGCCGAAGCAGTCGAAGACGGTGCAGCCCTGGAAGCCCTTGTCGCGCAGCCGGGTGTGGATGCCGCAGCGGAAGTCCTGCTGGAGGTTCGAGCAGGGGGTCCCGGCGGCCTTGTTCACGGCGAAGTCGGTGGACTTGGCGAAGGGCAGGGCGACGCAGCAGAGCGCGAAGCAGTTGGCGCAGTCCGCGCGCAGGGCGGGGGTGGGGGCGGGGGTGGGGTTCGGGGCAGCAGTGGATGGCACGGGTCCATTGTCACCGGTCGGGGGCTTCGAGTCGCATCTGGACCGCGGTCCACGGGACGCCGTCGACCTCCTCCACGCCGGGCAGTACCTCCTCGGTGCGGAAGCCGAGCTTCTCGTACAGGTGGAGCGCGGCGGTGTTGTGGGCCCAGACGCCGAGCCCGATGTCCGGGAGGCCCAGCTCGCCGAAGGCGCGTCGGATGACGAGGGTGAGCAGGGCCTCGCCCAGGCCCTGACCGCGGGCCTCGGGGGCGATCAGCACGCGGCCGAGGCGGGTGCCGTTGAGGGATATGTGCCCGACGGGGACCGCCGGGCCCTCGGGGTCCCCGCCGCGGACCGCGGTCCAGATGTGGCGGCCGGGCTCCGCGGCGTAGGCGTCGAGCTGGGCGTCGTCGAGGGGCCAGCGGAACCCGTTGCCGGCCCAGGTGACGAGCTCGGCCTCGGTGGTGATCCAGCTGCGCAGCCGCGCCCGGTCGCCGGGGTGGAAGGGGCGCAGGGTCAGGGCCGGCGCCTCGGCGTGGGCTTCGGCCCGGGTCTCGGCCTGGGTCTCGGCCGGGCTCGCGGCGGTGGGTTCGTTCGGCGGGGTGGTCATGGCTCAAGTATCCGCAGAGCGAACGGTCTTGATCGAATGCCGGGGTCCGGTGAGCATCGCCCCATGACAGAAGTGATCGCAGTCGCCGTCATCACCCTCCTCGCCGTCATCAGCCCCGGCGCCGATTTCGCCATGGTGGTCCGCAACAGCTACCTCTACGGCCGCCCCACCGGCCTGTTCGCGGCCGCCGGGGTCGCGGCCGGAGTGCTCGTCCACGTCTCGTACACGATGCTCGGGGTCGGTCTGCTGATCGCCTCCTCCACCGCGCTGTTCACGGCGATCAAGCTGGCCGGAGCCGCGTACCTGGTGTGGATCGGCATCCGGACCTTCCGGACGCGGGCCGAGGTGACCGTGGACCTGGAGTCGAAGCCGCAGCTGACCCCGCTCGGCGCGATGCGCTCCGGTTTCCTGACCAACGTCCTGAACCCGAAGACCACGCTGTTCGTCGTGTCCACCTTCACGCAGGTCGTGAACCCGGACACCGGGATGTGGCAGCAGGCCGGCTACGGGCTGTTCATGTCGGCGGCGCACCTGGGCTGGTTCGCGGCGGTGGCGCTCTTCTTCTCCAACTCGCGCCTGCGCGAGCGGATGCTGAAGGCCCAGAAGGCGCTGAACCGGGCCATCGGCTCGGTGCTGGTGGGGCTCGGGGTGGGGCTGGGGTTCGCCCGCTGAGCCGGGCCGGAGGGTCGCCGCATGCCTGCCGCGTCGGTGCTGAAAGGCTGGCGGGCCCGGTTACCAGTCGGTAGCGTGCGGGGCATGGGCACTCCCGAGGCGTTCTACGAGCGGATCGACACGGGCCGGTTCCGGGCCACCGAGTACACGCGCGGGCCGTGGGACCCCGGCTCGCAGCACGCCGGGCCGCCGGCCGCGCTGCTCGGGCGCGCCGTCGAGGAGCGGCCGGGTGCGCGCGAGGACATGCGGATCGCCCGGATCACGTACGAGATCCTGCGCCCGGTACCGATCGGCGGGCTGGAGCTCACCACCAGCGTGCTCCGGGCCGGGCGCGGCACCGAGGTGGTCGAGGCTTCCCTCGCCCCCGCGGGAGGCGCGCCCGTGATGCTGGCGCGGGCCCTGCGCATCCGGGTCGCGGCCGAGCCCGTACCCGCGGTGGCGCCGGGGCCGATGCTGCCGCCGCCGGGGGAGGTGGGGGTGACCCCGTTCTTCCCGGTGCCGTGGGAGACCGGCTACCACTCCGCCATGGAGACCCGCTTCACCGAGGGCGCGTTCGTCGAGCCGGGGCCCGGTACCTGCTGGATGCGGATGAAGGTCCCGCTCGTCGCGAGCGAGGAGGTCAGGCCCCTGGACCGGGTGCTGATCGCCGCCGACTCCGGCAACGGCATCAGCGCGGTCATGGACTTCGGGCGCTACGTCTTCATCAACGGCGACCTCACCGTCCACCTGCACCGCCACCCGGTCGGGGAATGGGCCTGCGTGGAGGCCCGTACGAGCGTGGACGCGGCCGGCATCGGCCTCGCGGACGCCCGGCTCCACGACGAGAAGGGCCCGATGGGGCGGAGCGCGCAGAGCCTGTTCGTGGCTCCGAGGTGATCCCAACCCGGCTTCCTGGAGCGGGAGTCGGTGTGACACCCTCGTTCGGATGGAGGCCCTGAGAGACACCGATCCCGCGCACATCGGGGCGCAGGCGCTGCTGGCCCGGCTGGGCGCCGGCGGCATGGGCCAGGTGTACCTGGGGCGTTCGCCGGGCGGGCGGCTGGTGGCCGTGAAGGTGATCCGGGACGAGATCACGGGCCACCCGGAGGCGCTGGCGCGGTTCCGCCGGGAGGCGGAGACGGTGCGCGCGGTGCGGTCGGCGTACACGGCGAACCTGATCGACGCCTCGTTGGCGGCGCCGCCGTACTGGATCGCCACCGAGTACGTGGCGGGCCCGACGCTCGGTCACGCCGTGGCCGAGCGGGGCGCGTTGCCCGCGGACACCTGCCGGCGGCTGTTCGCGGCGCTGGCGGAGGGGCTGGCGAGCGTCCACGCGTACGGGGTGACCCACCGGGACCTCAAGCCGCAGAACGTCATCCTGGGCGCGCAGGGGCCGCAGCTGATCGACTTCGGGATCGCGCGCGGTGTGGGCGAGACCGCCCTCACCCAGGACGGTCAGGCGCCGGGCACTCCCGGGTTCACGGCGCCGGAGGTGCTGCTGGGCGCCGAGGCCGGGGCTGCCGCGGACGTCTTCGCGCTCGGCGCGACGCTCGCGTACGCGGCGACCGGGCGGCCGCCGTTCGGCGTCGGTGCGGCTGCGACGGTGGGCTACCGGGCGGTGCACGAGCCGATCGACGTGTCGGGGGTGGAGCCGGGGCTGGCGGCGCTGATCGAGGCGTGCGTCGCGAAGGACTCGGCGCAGCGGCCCGACCCGGCCGAGGTCATTCGGCGCTGCGGGGTGCGGGACGCGCTGATCGACGATCCGGTGTACGTCGGACTGGGCGTGTTGGGCGAGGCCGTGCCGGTGCACGAGATGCGCACCCAGGGGCCCGGCATGCCGTACGCCTACACGCCGACCCGGCCCGGGAACGCGGCGCGGCCGCAGAGCGCGGCCGCTGCCCCGGGCCGGCGGCGGACCGTGCTGTGGGTGGCCGCCGCGGTGGCCCTGGCGGTTGTGGGGGCGGTGGCCGTGTGGAACCTCCCGTTGGGAGGCAAGGGCGGCAAGGGCGGCGAGGACGACAGCGCCGGCGGCCGGAGCCCGGCCGCGCAGACGCCGGGCGGTGGCGGGCCGTCAGGGGGCCCGGTGGCGCAGTCTTCCGCGGCGCAGTCCCCGGCCGGCCCGCCCGTGTTCATCAAGCAGACCGGGCCGAACATCGACGACTACGACCCCACCAAGGACACCTGCAAGGAACCCGAGGAAGAGCGCCCCAAGTCGGATTTTCAGATCGCCGTGACGACGGCCGAGAACGATTACACGCATCAGGTGAAGCCGGGCACCGTCCAGATCAGCTACCGGATGAAGTACGCCCCGCAGGACATGCCCGCGTACTACGTGGCGGTCGTCGTCAAGCCGCAGCACGAGATCGACGAGAGCGGCCGGTCCACCGCGGTGACGGACAACCGCCAGCTCGGCTTCGTGGCCAGGGCCCGCAACATCTACGAGGGCGTCGCGACGGAGTGGAAGAACCTGACCTACCCGGACGACTTCTCCATGGAGCTGAACGGCAAGAAGGTCAGGGCGCCGTCGCTCGCTCAGGAGCCGGGCGGCTGGACGGTGGTGTTCCGGCACGCCACTTCCGACACGGAGCACAAGAGCGTGTTCTGTACGGGATTCATCAGCTGAGGCGGAAGGGATCGGCCGTAAGGGCTGACCGGGACGGCCGACAGAAGGGATGATTCGACACGGGTGGCGAATGCCCTGAGAAAGGCCGCTCGATGGGGGAGGGTTGCCGGGTGCGCAGAGTCTGGGTGATGGGTGGGATCGGTTTCGGGGCGTGCCTGTGCTTCGTCGCCCTGCTCGTGGTCGGCACGTACTCGGCGGCCGCCGGTCTGGCGGGTGGTGCCGGAGGGCGGCTGGGGCTCGCCAAGGGGGCCGTGCCCGGGAAGTACCAGTCGCTCGTGCAGAAGTGGGGCAATCTCTGCCCGACGCTCACGCCGGCCCTGCTCGCGGCGCAGCTCTACTCGGAGAGCGGTTGGGACCCCGACATCGTCAGTCCGGCGGACGCGCGGGGCATCGCGCAGTTCATCCCGGGGACCTGGGCCACGCACGGGATCGACGGGGACGGGGACGGGGACCGTGACATCTGGGACCCGAACGACGCCATCCCTTCGGCCGCTTCGTACGACTGCGAGCTCGCACGCTATGTGAGCAAGGTGCCCGGAGATCCCGTCAAGAACATGCTCGCGGCCTACAACGCGGGTCCCGGAGCCGTCGTCCAGCACCAGGGCGTACCGCCGTTCCGCGAGACCCAGGGATACGTGAAGACGATCACGACCCTCGCCAAGAGCTTCGAGGCACCCGTCGGGCGGGTCGCGCCCTCGCAGCAGGCGGCCGGGGCCATCTACTTCGCGCAGAAGCAGCTCGGGACGCCGTATCTGTGGGGTGGGAACGGGACTCCCGATCAGGGTGGGCGGTTCGACTGTTCCGGGTTGACCAAGGCGGCCTACGAGACCGTCGGGATCGAGTTGCCGCGCGTGGCGAACGATCAGTACAACGCCGGGCCGCATCCCGCGCGGGCGGATCTGCTGCCCGGTGATCTCGTGTTCTTCTCCGACGATCTGACGAACTCTCGGGACATCCGGCACGTCGGGCTCTACGTCGGCGGCGGGTACATGATCAACGCACCCTACACCGGGGCCGTGATCCGCTTCGACAAGATCGATACGCCCGACTACTTCGGTGCGACCCGCGTGACCAAGGACGGTGCGGAGGCGCTGCCGAAGCGCGCCGCCGGTGGCAACTCTCCGTAAGGCAAAGGCCCTGGGCTGCGACGATGAGTCACTCTTCGATAACGTTGGGGTGATCATTCGGTGGAGAGTGGAACGTAGCCGCCAGAACGGGCGTTCCATGGACAGCGGGGTTGATCACCGGGGGCGAAGGGGCGCACACCGTGGTGCGCCCGGACGAGAACCGAGGCAAGGGCAAGGGGCCGCATCACCATGGCTGGACTCACAACTGGTGGGCCGAACCTGGATGTAAGCCTGCTGTACGAGATCAACGGACTGTCCCGGCACGCCCCGAGCGCCGTCGACCGAGCCGTCGGAGTCATCGGGGAGTACGGGTTCCTCGCGGCCCTGGTGCTCCTGGTCCTGTGGTGCTGGCGCGGTGCCCGCCGACAGGACGAGGCCACCGCGGTCGAGTCCTTCGCCGCGCTCGTATGGGCCCCGCTGGGCGCGGCCGCCGCGCTGCTCGTCAACATCCCGCTGCGCGAGTTCGTCGGGCGGCCCCGGCCGTTCCGGCAGCACGCCGGGATCGAGGTGCTCGAACCCGGACTCGTCTTCAGCCGCAGCGAGTTCTCCTTCGTCAGCGACCACGCCACCCTCGCCATGGCCCTGGGCGTCGGCCTGTTCATCGCCAACCGCAGGCTCGGCTACCTCGGCATCGGCCTGGCCGTGCTGGAGGGCCTGTGCCGGGTCTACATGGGCGTCCACTACCCGACCGACGTCATCGGCGGACTCGCCCTCGGCACCGCGGTCGTGCTGCTGCTCGCCCCGCTCGCGATGGCGCTGCTGACCCCGGTGGTGCGCCGGGTGGCCCGCGCCCGGCACCTGGGCGTGCTCGTACGGGCCCGCGGGCGCGCGGTGGCGCTGCCGGTGGACCTCGCGCAGGCGCAGACCCCGCCGCCGGGGCGCGGGCACGACAGCGACCTGGCCGCCTGATCCCGGTTCAGCTCTGCCCGTAGGACTCCCATACGGAGAGCAGTACGGCAGCCAGCAGGCACAGCCCCGCCACCCCGAAGCACAGCCGCACCGCCGCCGGGCGGGGGCGCGGGGTCACGGGTCACCGCCCTCGTCCTCGCCGCGGCGGTAGCGCGAGCGCAGCCACAGCCCGGTGGCCACGGCCGCGGCGGAGGTGACCCCGATGGCCAGGGCCACGTCGCCCGGCCCGTCCGCACTGCCCACCGGTCTGGCCCAGGCCGCGGCGGCCGACGCGAACGAGATGAGCAGCGCCCACAGCAGGGCGGCGAGTCGGGGTGCGAGTCGGGGCATGAGTCAAGGGCATCCGCTCCCGGCCGGGGCGGCCAGCGGGGCCGTCCGAACGGGCGATGTGCGGCAGGGACGGGCCCGAGGACAGAGGCCCGGGGCGACCCGCTGCGGCCTACCCCAGAGTGTGGCGGGCGGCGTCCTTGCGGGCCAGGTCGCGGGAGCGCCGCGCCGGGCCCTTCCAGCCGCAGGTGCAGACGGCCAGGCAGAACGAGCCGCGATCAGCGGTGCTCGTGCTGTGCCCGGAGGGCGGCGGTGCCTGCCCCGCGGGGTCGCGGGGCAGCGGCACGGAGCCGAGCGGAGGGACCGGGGTCGCTTCGGTGTGCGGTTCCACGCCTCCACGGTACCCGGGCAGGCCCCGCCCCCGGAACGCCGCCGAGGGCACTGTCCGAGAGCCCGGCCCCGTGACGGGAAACCCCGGATCTCGTTAAGCGGAGCGGGTGGGGCCTCGGGCAAACAGCGGTCACGCGTTGGGGGTTGGCAGGCGATGGTGGTGCACCAGCACAGGCGGCGGCGCGGGCGTGCGGGTGGCGCGGCGCTCACCGTCGGCGCGGCCCTGGCCGTGGCCGCGATGAGCGGGTGCGGCGGCCCGGGCAGCGACGACCGGCCCCCCGCGGACCCGGCCGCGGCGGTCCGGGGCGCCGCGGACGCGCTGGCGGAGACCGGCAGCGCCCGGGCCCGTACGGCGATGGAGATGGCCACCGGCGGCACCCGGGTCACGATCCGGGGCGAGGGCGGGGTGGACTTCAAGAACCGGATGGGCCAGCTCCTGGTCATGCTCCCGGCCGACGTGAAGGGCAAGGCCGAGCACCGGCCCATCACCGAGCTGCTGGTGCCCGGCGCGCTGTACATGAAGAACCGCGGCGCCGGCGTCCCCGACGACAAGTGGGTCCGGGTCGACACGACGACCCTCGCGGACGGGAACCTCGTCACGGGCGGGGCCACCGACCCGCTCACCGCGGCCGAGCTGCTGCGGGGCGCGCAGGAGGTGACGTACGTCGGGGAGACCGAGGTGGCCGGCACCAAGGTGCGGCACTACCGGGGCACCACCGACATCGCGCAGGCCGCGCGGAGCGCCTCGCCGGGGGTGCGGGGCGCGCTGGAGGCGGCGGCGAAAGGGTTCAGCAAGGACAGCGTGCCCTTCGACGCGTACCTCGACGAGCAGGGGCGGCTGCGCAAGGTCCGCCACCGCTTCACCTACGTCAACGATGGCGTGATCGATGTGTCCTCGACCACGCTGCTCTACGGCTTCGGGACCCCGGTGACGGTCGTATTGCCGGCAAGCGGGGACATTTACGCCGGGAAGATCGCCGACTAGCCGGCCGGGCCCTGCGGGTGCGGCGCGATCGGGCCATGGGCCGGTAGCCGGAAATGGTCCTTCCGTGTCATGCGCACCGCGCCCCGCCCTCCCTACGCTGAGACGACGAGCGCCGACGACCGATGGCGGCAGATAGAGGTGACACGCGTGACTCCCGCAGGCGGTACGACGGTGCAGGACCACGTGGCGCTCGCCGAGATCGAGCTGTGCGGTGAGCTGATCATCGCGGCCTCCGCCGCGGAGGAGGACCGGCTCAGCCTGGACCGGATCGACGAGGTCCTGCTCGGCCTCTAGGAGGCCGTGCCGGGGCCGGGAGATGCCGGGCCGGGGCCGGAAGGCGCCCGGCCGGGTCAGGTGCGCAGCAGGCGGGCGATGGCCTTCGTGGCTTCCTCGACCTTGGCGTCGATCTCGGCCCCGCCCTTGACCGCCGCATCGGCGACGCAGTGCCGCAGGTGCTCCTCCAGCAGCTGGAGCGCGAAGGACTGGAGCGCCTTCGTGCTCGCCGAGACCTGGGTGAGTATGTCGATGCAGTAGACGTCCTCGTCGACGAGCCGCTGCAGGCCCCTGATCTGGCCCTCGATCCGGCGCAGCCGCTTGAGGTGCTCGTCCTTCTGGTGGTGGTAGCCGTGCACCGCCGGCGCCTCCGTGCCGGTCTCGGCTCCGGAGCCCTCCGCCTCGATGGTGGTCATGCGTCCTCCCGTGGTCCGGAACGAGGGATGCATACCGGTGCATACCCCTCATGGGTATAGGGTACCGGCCCGCGGCCGCAGGGGCAGGGGGCCGACGTCCCCACTCTGCCTGATGGAGGACACTGGGGAACCGCCGGTTAGCCGTGGCCGGGGGATGCGCCTAGCATCAGCCTGACCGAATCCAATGCACCCCGAGGACCTCACGTGCGATTTCGTCTGACCCCCAGGGAGACGAGCTTCTACGACATGTTCGCCGCATCCGCGGACAACATCGTCACGGGCTCCAAGCTCCTGATGGAACTGCTCGGAGCGGACTCCTCCGCCCGGGCCGAGATCGCGGAGCGGATGCGGGCAGCGGAACACGCGGGGGACGACGCCACCCACGCGATCTTCCACCAGCTCAACTCCTCCTTCATCACGCCGTTCGACCGCGAGGACATCTACAACCTCGCCTCGTGCCTCGACGACATCATGGACTTCATGGAGGAGGCGGTCGACCTGGTCGTCCTCTACAACGTGGAGGAGCTCCCCAAGGGTGTCGAGCAGCAGATCGAGGTGCTGGCGCGCGCGGCCGAGCTGACCGCCGAGGCCATGCCGCACCTGCGGACGATGGACAACCTCACCGAGTACTGGATCGAGGTCAACCGCCTCGAGAACCAGGCCGACCAGATCCACCGCAAGCTGCTGGCCCAGCTCTTCAACGGCAAGTACGACGCCATCGAGGTGCTGAAGCTCAAGCAGATCGTCGACGTGCTCGAAGAGGCGGCCGACGCGTTCGAGCACGTTGCGAACACGGTGGAGACCATCGCGGTCAAGGAGTCCTGAACCTCGTGGACACCTTCGCTCTGGTCGTGACCATCGGTGTCGCGCTCGGCTTTACGTATACGAATGGTTTTCACGACTCCGCGAACGCGATCGCGACGTCGGTCTCGACGCGGGCGCTGACCCCGCGGGCCGCGCTCGCGATGGCCGCGGTGATGAACCTCGCCGGTGCCTTCCTGGGCAGCGGGGTCGCCAAGACGGTCAGCAAGGGCCTGATCGAGACGCCCCACGGGAACCGGGGCATGTGGATCCTCTTCGCGGCGCTGGTCGGCGCGATCGTCTGGAACCTGATCACCTGGTACTTCGGCCTGCCCTCGTCCTCCTCGCACGCCCTGTTCGGCGGCATGGTGGGCGCGGCGCTGGCCGGCGGCATCGGCGTCCTGTGGGACGGCGTGGTCGAGAAGATCGTCATCCCGATGTTCGTCTCGCCGGTCGTCGGTCTGGTGGCCGGTTACCTGGTGATGGTCGCCATCCTGTGGATCTTCCGCCGGGCCAACCCGCACAAGGCGAAGCGCGGCTTCCGTATCGCGCAGACGGTGTCGGCGGCGGCCATGGCCCTGGGCCACGGCCTCCAGGACGCGCAGAAGACGATGGGCATCGTCGTGATGGCGCTGGTCATCGCCGATGTGCAGGGCGCCGACGAGGCGATCCCGATCTGGGTCAAGGTCGTGTGTGCCGTGATGCTGTCGCTGGGCACGTACGCGGGCGGCTGGCGCATCATGCGGACCCTCGGCCGGAAGATCATCGAGCTGGACCCGCCGCAGGGCTTCGCGGCGGAGACCACCGGTGCCTCGATCATGTTCGGCTCGGCGTTCCTCTTCCACGCTCCGATCTCCACCACCCACGTGATCACCTCGGCGATCATGGGTGTGGGTGCGACCAAGCGGGTGAACGCGGTCCGCTGGGGCGTCGCCAAGAACATCATCCTGGGCTGGTTCATCACCATGCCGGCCGCGGCCCTGGTCGCCGCGATCAGCTTCTGGATCGTGAACCTGGCGTTCGTCTAGGCAGGTACTCACAGGCGGGTACGAAAGCGGGCCGGCTCCCCCCACCCAGGGGGAGCCGGCCCTTTTTCTTTCTTTCGCCTTGCGGTGGCACCGCCATGCAGCACCGCAGGACGTTCGTCACATCGCGGGTTCAGCCGAAGCGGCCCGAGATGTAGTCCTCGGTCGCCTGGACGGACGGGTTCGAGAAGATCCGGTCCGTGTCGTCGATCTCGATGAGCTTGCCCGGCTGGCCGACGGCCGACAGGTTGAAGAAGGCGGTGCGGTCCGAGACGCGGGCCGCCTGCTGCATGTTGTGCGTCACGATGACGATCGTGAAGCGCTCCTTGAGCTCGCCGATCAGGTCCTCGATCGCGAGGGTGGAGATCGGGTCGAGGGCCGAGCAGGGCTCGTCCATCAGGAGGACCTGCGGCTCGACCGCGATGGCGCGGGCGATGCACAGGCGCTGCTGCTGGCCGCCGGAGAGGCCGGAGCCGGGCTTGTTCAGGCGGTCCTTGACCTCGTTCCAGAGGTTGGCGCCCTGGAGGGACTTCTCGACGATGTCCTGGAGCTCGGACTTCTTGAAGGAGCCGTTCAGCCGCAGGCCCGCCGCCACGTTGTCGAAGATCGACATGGTGGGGAAGGGGTTCGGGCGCTG
This sequence comes from Streptomyces sp. NPDC051183, assembly GCF_040682455.1. Classification (NCBI taxonomy): domain Bacteria; kingdom Bacillati; phylum Actinomycetota; class Actinomycetes; order Kitasatosporales; family Streptomycetaceae; genus Streptomyces; species Streptomyces sp. NPDC051183. Next base: position 66,998 of record NZ_JBFBBA010000035.1, on the reverse strand, counting down.
GAAGACCATGCCGACCGTGCGGCGGACCGCGACCGGGTCCACGCCGGGGCCGTAGAGGTTCTCGTCGTCCAGGAGCACCTTGCCCTCGACGCGGCCGCCGGGGGTGACCTCGTGCATGCGGTTCAGGGTGCGCAGGAAGGTGGACTTGCCGCAGCCGGACGGGCCGATGAAGGCGGTCACGGAGCGGGGCTCCACGGTCATCGAGATGTCATCGATGGCCTTGTGGGTGCCGTAGAAGGCGGACAGTCCGCTGACGTCGATTCGCTTTGCCATGAGGGGTCACTTCGCTTTCAGGAGTCGCGTCAGCGACCGGTCTTCGGGGCCTTCCAGCGGGCGATGCCGCGGGCCACCAGGTTGAGGATCATGACGAAGGCGATCAGGACGAGCGCTGCGGCCCATGCCCGGTCGTAGGAGGCTTCACTGCCGACCTTGTACTGCTCCCAGATGTAGAGGGGGAGCGAGGACTGAGCACCTTCGAAGGGGTTGCCGTTGATCAGCTGGGAGCCGAAGACCAGCAGCATGATCGGCGCGGTCTCGCCGGCGATGCGGGCCACTGCCAGCATGACACCGGTGGAGATTCCGCCGATGGCCGTGGGCAGCACGACCTTGAGGATCACGCGCCACTTCGGCACTCCGAGGGCCAGGGCGGCCTCGCGCAGCTCGTTCGGGACGAGCTTGAGCATCTCCTCGGTGGAGCGGACCACGACGGGCATCATCAGGATCGACAGGGCCATCGAGCCGGCGAAGCCGGAGGGGCCGAAGCCGAGCATCAGGTTCCAGGTCGTCAGGATGAACAGACCCGCGACGATGGAGGGGATGCCGGTCATGACGTCGACGAAGAACGTCACGGCCTTGGCGAGCGTGCCCTTCCCGTACTCGACCAGGTAGACGGCGGTCAGCAGGCCGATGGGGGCCGCGATGGCCGTGGCCAGGCCGACCTGCTCGATGGTGCCGAGCAGCGCGTGGTAGACGCCGCCGCCCTGGTCGAAGCTGGTCACGCCGTTCATGGAGTGGCTGAGGAAGTTGCCGTCGAGGAGCCCCACGCCGCGGCTGATCGTGGTCCACATCAGCGAGAGCAGCGGGACGACCGCGAGGACGAAGCAGACCCATACGACGGAGGTCGCGACGCGGTCCTTGGCCTGGCGGCGGTTCTCGATCACCGCGCTGGAGGTGTAGGTCACGGCGACGAAGAGGATGGCCGCGATCAGACCCCACTGCACCTTGCTGTCGAGGCTGAAGACGACGCCGATGCCGCTGCCGAGGGCGGCGGAGAGGACCGCGATGGCGGCCGGGGCCCAGCGCGGCAGGCCGCCCCGGGTGAGGCTGGCGGGGGCTACGGACCTGGTGGCGCGGCCGGGGCGCTGGTCCTGGAGTGCGTGGCTCATCAGGCGTTCGCCCCCGAGAAGTCCTTGCGGCGAGCGATGATCAGGCGCGCGGCGCCGTTGACCAGCAGGGTGAGCAGGAAGAGCACGAGACCGGAGGCGATCAGTGCGTCCCGGCCGAACTCGTTGGCCTCGTCGAACTTCGCGGCGATGTTCTGCGCGAAGGTTCCGCCGCCCGGGTTGAGGACGTGGAACGAGATCAGGAAGCTCGGGGAGAGGACGGTCGCGACGGCCATGGTCTCGCCGAGTGCGCGGCCGAGGCCGAGCATCGAGGCGGAGATGACGCCGGAGCGGCCGAAGGGCAGCACCGCCATCCGGATGACCTCCCAGCGGGTCGCGCCGAGGGCCAGGGCGGCCTCCTCGTTCATGCGCGGGACCTGGAGGAAGACCTCGCGGCTGACGCTGGTCACGATCGGCAGGATCATGATCGCGAGCAGGATGCCGACGGTGAAGAGCGACCGGGCGACGCCGACCTGGGTCTTCTCGAAGACGTAGGTCCAGCCCAGGTATTCGTCCAGCCAGAGGTTCAGGCCGTTCAGCTGCGGGACGAGGAAGAGGGCGCCCCAGATGCCGTAGATGATCGACGGCACGGCGGCCAGCAGGTCGACCACGTAGGCGAGGGGTGCGGCCAGCTTGCGCGGCGCGTAGTGCGAGATGAAGAGGGCGATGCCGACGGCGATCGGAACCGCGATGGCCATCGCGATGATCGAGCTGACGACGGTGCCGAAGAGCAGGACGGCGATGCCGAAGACGGGCGGGTTGGCCGACGCGTTCCAGTCGAAGGTGGTGAGGAAGTTTCCCTCGTTCTTCGACAGGGCGATCGAGGCGCGGTAGGTGAGGAAGGCGGCGATCGACGCCATGATCACCAGGAGCAGGATGCCGGAGCCCTTGGAGAGCCCCGCGAAGATCTTGTCACCGGCGCGGCCGGTGGACCTTCCGCTCTTGGGGACAGGCGGAGCCGTGTCTATCTGGGTGGGTGTGGTGGAAGCCATGTTCTTTCCGGTCTGGATGGGGGCGGGCCCCCTGGCGGCGGTGCACCGGATTCCCCCGGGTGGAGGGGGAGGGTCCCTGGGGGTGGCCGGCCGTCTCGGACGGGAGGGGCCGGCCACCCCAGGGGTCAGGATTTAGCCGAGGGTCTTGATGACTTCGCGGACCTTGGCGTTGATCTCGGCCGGGATCGGCGCGTAGCCGTTCTCCAGGAGGACCTTCTGGCCCGCGTCCGAGGCGGCGTAGTTCAGGAAGGACTTCACGGTCGGGAGCGTCTCGGCCTTGTTGCCCTTGTCGCAGACGACCTCGTACGTCACCAGGACGAGCGGGTAGGCGCCCTCGGCCTTGGTGGTGTAGTCGAGCTTCAGAGCCAGGTCGGAGCCCGTGCCGGCGACCTTGGCGGCGGCGATGGCCTTGGAGGCGTTCTCACCGGTGGCCTTGACCGGGGCGGCGGCGCCCGTGTTCAGGTCGACCGTCTTGATGCTCTGCGAGCTGGCGAAGGAGAGCTCGAAGTAGCCGATCGCACCGTCGACCTGCTTGACCTGGGCGGCGACACCGGCGGAGCCGGAGGCGGCCTGGCCGCCCGGGGCGGCCCACTTCTTCGCGGCCTCGTACGGCCAGGCGTCGGCGGCGGTGGCCTTGAGGTACTTGGTGACGTTCTCGGTGGTGCCCGAGTCGTCGGAGCGGTGGAAGGCCTGGATGGCGGTGGAGGGAAGCGTGACGCCGGGGTTCAGCTTCTTGATCGCCTCGTCGTCCCACTTCTTGATCTTGTCGTTGAAGATGTTGGCGATCGTGGCGGCGTCGAGGTTCAGCTTGTCCACGCCGGCGACGTTGAAGCCGAGGGCGACGGGGCCGCCGACCATGGGCAGGTTGACGCCCTGGCCACCGGTGCAGATCTTCTTCGACTCCTCGACCTGCTCCGGCTTCAGCGCCGAGTCGGAGCCGGCGAAACCGACGGTGCCCTGGTTGAAGGCGACGATGCCCTCACCGGAGGAGGAGGACTTGTAGTTGACCTCGACGCCGGAGCAGGCGGCCATGTAGTTCTTGATCCACAGTTCGACCGCGTTCTTCTGCGCGGAGGAGCCCGAAGCCAGGAGCTTGCCCTTGGCGTCGTCGCACTTGATGTCGCTCACCGGGGCGGACGGCTTGCCGGAGGCGCCGTTGTCCTTGGTGTTGTCGTCCGAGCCGCACGCCGTGAGGACCAGGGCGCCGGACACGACAAGCGCCCCGAGGGCGGAGGCACGAAGCATGTTCTTGCGCTGAAGCTTCACTTTCGGGTGTTCCTTCCAGAAGCCGCCGGCCGCTTTCTGTATCGGGGCGGCGTGCGAAGAGGACTACGTCGGTTTGCCCGGCCAGCCGCTCTTCTCGCTCGCGACTCTCACCGTGCACCACCGAAATTAGGCAGATCAGGTGAAGCGGCCGACCGGGCCGGGTGAACGGATGGTGAACCATGGCGGACGGCATGGTGTGGGCGGCCGGGGTGGCACCTGGACTTCGGCGGGCGTTATCCGCCCGTTACCTTTGCGTGACCGCGCGGACTCCCGCGCCGCACTCCCGGCCCGCGCCCCCCGCGCCTCCCTCAGGGAACGGCGGGCGCCGGCAGCCACAGGTCGTGGAAGGTGAACCGGGCCGCCTCCACCTCGTGCCGCTGGTCGGCGTGCAGGACGCCCAGCGCGTACGCCGTCGCCGGGGCGATCCGCGGCGTGCGCGCGGCCGTCGCCGAGGCGGCCGCGGCCTCGGCCGCGTCGCGGTGGCGGTCCAGGGCCTCGCCCGCGACCGCCAGCCGGGCCACGTCCTCGCCCAGCGTCTCGCGCGCGTAGCGGTGGACCCGCAGCAGGCGGCGCACCTCGTTCCAGGGGCCGTCGTGGTCCGGGTCGTACGGGTGCGCCTCCGGGGCGGGGGGAAGTACGTCCACCGCCGCCGCCAGGCGGGTTTCGGCCACCGCCGCCAGCGGGACCAGGACCTCGCCCACCCGCCCGCGGGCCGCGACGGGGTCCAGCGGGACCTCCGAGGCCAGCACCGCCACCGCGTCCGCCACTGCGTGGAACCGCGAGGAGCCCAGCGCCTGGAGGGTCGCGGAGTGCGCGCGGGTCCGGGCCAGGGTCAGCTGGCGCTCCAGCAGGGCGCCCGCCCGGGCCGAGCCCACGGTGAGCGACCCGGCCGCCGCGCCGCGCGGAACCGGGAACTCCGGGGAGCCCGACAGCCGGTGCAGGGCGTCCATCAGCCGCGTGAGGCGGGCGGCGTACGCGTGCTCGTCGGCCAGCGTCGAGGACAGCCACACCAGCTCGGTGCGCAGCGCGTCGGCCCAGGAGGATTCGGTCACCACCCGGAACGTGGCCAGGGAACCGCTGATCCGGCGCGCGGCCCCCCGCAGGCTGCGCGCCGCGTCGCTGCCCTCCGCGGCGTCGGCCCCGCTCTCCTCGTGCAGGCGCAGCCCGCGCAAAAAAGCCGTGGCCTGGGCACGCAGGTACGCGCCGAGCACTTCGCCCGCCGTACCTGCCGTACCCGCTGTACCGGCCATCAGGTCATGGTTTGGCTGAGCCACGCCGGCGCCTCCGGGCGTCTATGAGCATCTCCTGAACGTGCCGCAGCGGCTGGCCCTCGCTGTCCGTGCTGTGCCGGGTCCATTCGCCGTCCGGTCCCAGGTGCCAGGAGGAGGTGGCGTCGGACATGCCGGTGGCCAGAAGCCGGTCCAGTGCCGCGCGGTGGGCCGGGTCGGCGACCCTGACCAGTGCCTCGATGCGGCGGTCGAGGTTGCGGTGCATCATGTCGGCGCTGCCGATGTACACCTCGGGTTCGCCGCCGTTGCCGAAGGCGAAGAGCCGGGAGTGCTCCAGGAAGCGGCCGAGGATCGAGCGGACCCGGATGTTCTCCGAGAGTCCCGGGACACCGGGGCGCACGGCGCAGATGCCGCGGACCCAGATGTCGATCGGGACGCCCGCCCGGGAGGCCCGGTAGAGCGAGTCGATGAGGGCCTCGTCGACGATCGAGTTCATCTTCAGGCGCACGTACGCGGGGCGGCCGGCCCGGTGGTGGTCGGCCTCCTTGTCGATCCGCGAGACGAGGCCGTCGCGCAGCGAGCGCGGGGCGACGAGCAGCCGGCGGTAGGTCTCGCGGCGCGAGTAGCCGGACAGCCGGTTGAACAGGTCGGAGAGGTCCGCGCCGACCTGCGGGTCGGCGGTGAGCAGGCCGAGGTCCTCGTAGAGCCGGGCGGTCTTGGGGTGGTAGTTGCCGGTGCCGACGTGCGAGTAGCGGCGCAGCTGTTCTCCCTCCTGGCGGACCACGAGGGAGAGCTTGCAGTGGGTCTTGAGGCCGACGAGCCCGTAGACGACGTGGCAGCCCGACTCCTCCAGCTTGCGCGCCCACTTGATGTTGGCCTGCTCGTCGAAGCGGGCCTTGATCTCGACGAGTACGAGGACCTGCTTGCCGGACTCGGCGGCGTCGATCAGGGCGTCGACGATCGGGGAGTCGCCGGAGGTGCGGTACAGCGTCTGCTTGATCGCGAGGACGTCCGGGTCGGCGGCGGCCTGCTCCAGGAAGGCCTGCACCGAGGTGGAGAAGGAGTCGTACGGGTGGTGCAGCAGCACGTCCCGCTCGCGCAGCGCGGCGAAGATGTCGGGCGCGGAGGCGGACTCGACTTCGGCGAGGTCGCGGTGGGTGCCGGCGATGAACTTGGGGTACTTCAGCTCGGGCCGGTCCAGCGAGGCGATCCCGAAGAGCCCGGTCAGGTCCAGCGGTCCGGGCAGCGGGTAGACCTCGGCGGCGGAGATGTTCAGCTCCTGGACGAGGAGGTCCAGGATGCCGGGGTCGATGGCTTCCTCGACCTCCAGGCGCACCGGCGGGCCGAAGCGGCGCCGCATGAGCTCCTTCTCCAGGGCCTGGAGAAGGTTCTCGGCGTCGTCCTCCTCGACCTCCAGGTCCTCGTTGCGGGTCACGCGGAACATGTGGTGCGCGAGCACCTCCATGCCCGGGAACAGCTCCTCCAGGTGCGCGGCGATGACGTCCTCCAGCGGGACGTAGCGCTGCGGGGAGGCCTCCAGGAAGCGGGAGAGGAGCGGCGGGACCTTGACGCGGGCGAAGTGGCGGTGGCCGCTGACGGGGTTGCGCACGACGACCGCGAGGTTCAGCGAGAGGCCCGAGATGTACGGGAAGGGATGCGCGGGGTCCACGGCCAGCGGGGTGAGCACCGGGAAGATCTGGTTGCGGAACAGCGTGAAGAGGCGGGCCTGCTCCTTCTCGGTGAGGTCGGGCCAGCGGATCAGGTGGATGCCCTCCTCGGCCAGCGCGGAGGAGATGTCCTGCTGGAAGCAGGCGGCGTGGCGGGCCATGAGCTCGCGCGAGCGGGTCCAGATGAGGTCCAGCACCTCGCGGGGCTGGAGGCCTGAGGCCGAACGGGTGGCGACGCCCGTCGCGATGCGCCGCTTGAGGCCGGCGACGCGGACCATGAAGAACTCGTCGAGGTTGCTCGCGAAGATCGCCAGGAAGTTCGCGCGCTCCAGCAGCGGGGTCGTCGGGTCCTCGGCGAGCTCCAGCACCCGCTCGTTGAAGGCGAGCCAGCTGCGCTCCCGGTCGAGGAAGCGCCCGGGGGGCAGCTCCCCGCCGTCCTGGTCGTCGTAGGCGTCCAGATCCGCGTCGAGATCGGGTTCGAGGTCTACGTGGGGCCGGTGCGCCGCTATGGAGCCCAGGCGCGCGTGGGCTCCGGAGGCCGCGCGCGCGGCGACGGCTTCCGGGGAGGCCGCGGAGCTGTGGGACGGGTGCTGGGAGGGGACCTCGGTGGGGCCTGCGCTGGGCTTGTGGCTCATGACTCCATTCTTCCGCGCACGCGGCAGGACAGGCGCGTCGGAAGTGTCGGCCGTCAGACGGAGTCGGGGCTGCATGCGGGGAGAGTCGCAAGCGCGTCTTAATGCCCGGTTAATGGCGTGTGGCTTCCAGGGTCAGCCTGGGCGGCCGAGCCGTGGCCCCGCGGCCGCGGGGCGGTGCCGGGCGGGCTCCGGGCGGGTGCGGAGCCGTTGCCGGACCGCCCGGCGGCGACCCGGCGACGGCTCGCGCTCAGCTCTCCGTGCGGTACATCAGGTCGACCTCGTGGGTGGTGAAGCCGAGGCCTTCGTAGACGGCGAGGGCCGCCGGGTTGTCGGCGTCCACGTAGAGCATCGCCGTGGGCAGGCCGGCGTCGGCCAGGTGGCGCAGGCCGATCGCGGTGAGGGCCTTGCCGAGGCCGCCGCCCTGGGCTCCGGGGCGGACGCCGACGACGTAGACCTCGCCGAGCTGCTGCTCGCGGTGGATCTTCGTCCAGTGGAAGCCGACGAGCTCGCCGCCGCGCTCCGCGAGGAAGAAGCCCTTCGCGTCGAACCAGGGCTGCGCGATCCGGTCGTTGAGGTCCCGCTGCGTCAGCGAGCCCTGCTCGGGGTGGTGGGCGAAGGCGGCGGCGTTGGCCGCGAGCCAGGCCGCGTCGTCGCTGCCGGGCACGAAGGTCCGTACGGTCACACCCGCCGGCAGGACCACCTCCGGCAGCGCGGGGGCGTCCGCGCCGAGCGGGCGGCGCAGCTGGCGCAGCTCGCGGAAGAGGGTCAGGCCCAGCACCTGGGCGAGGTGGCGGGCGGCCGACTTGCCGCCGTGCGCCCACACCCGGATCCGCTTGCCGGAGGCGGCCAGCAGGGCGCTGCCCAGGGCCCGGCCGTGGCCGCGCCCGCGCATCGCGGGGTGTACGACGAGCTCGGCGGCCGGGGCCTCCACCGCGTCGGTGTCCTCCAGCTGCCCGTAGCCGGCGAGCCGCCCCTTCTCCGTGAGGAGGAAGTGCCGGATGCCCTCGCGCGGGCCGCCGCGCAGCTGGAGGCGGCCCTGTTCGGAGACGGCGGTGGTGCCGTCCGTACGCGCCGCGTCCTCGATGAGGGCGAGCACGGCGTCGGCCTGTTCCTCCGTCAGCTCGTCGAGGGTCTCAATCTGCCGTCCCGGCTCCAGGGCCGCTGCTGCGTCGTCAGTCATACGCCGAGCCTACGACCGCGGGGGGCGCGGGCGGGAGCGCGGCCCGGGGTCCCGGGGGCGATCCGCCTTCTGCATGTAACCAGCTCGATACCCGGTACCCCCTGTCGTGCTACGCGCGTTGACAATAGGCTTCGGCGGACCTCCCAAGCAGTATCGCTGTCCACAAAGGGGATTAAATGTCAGCGACGCCACAACGGCACCGCCGAGCCCGCCGGTTGACCCTCACCGCCCTCGCCGTCACGGCCGGGGCCGGGGCGATGGTCGCCGCCGCACTGCCGGCCGGGGCCGCGAGTGGTGGCGGTGCCGCCAAGAGCCGGACCGTCGACGTGCAGATGCTGTCGTTCAACGACTTCCACGGCACGCTTGAGCCCCCGCAGGGCTCCTCCGGCACGGTGAGCGAACGTCAGGCCGACGGCACCACCAAAGCCATACCCGCCGGCGGGGTCGAGTACCTCGCCACCGGCCTGCGCGAGGCCCGCAAGGGCCACGAGTACTCCGTCACCGCCGCCGCCGGTGACATGATCGGCGGCAGCCCGATGCTGTCCGGGCTCTTCCACGACGAGCCGACCGTCGAGGCGCTGAACAAGCTCAAGCTGGACGTCAGCAGCGTGGGCAACCACGAGTTCGACGAGGGCAAGACAGAGCTGCGCCGCATGGCGTACGGCGGCTGCCACCCGGTCGAGGGCTGCTTCGAGTACGGCAAGGACTTCACGGGCGCCCAGTTCAAGTACCTGGCCGCGAACGTCACGGACGAGAAGACCAAGCGTCCGATGATGAACCCGACCTTCGTCTGGCAGAAGGGGGACGTGAAGATCGGCTTCATCGGCGTCACCCTTGAGGGCACGCCGGACGTCGTCACCGCCGAGGGCGTCAAGGGCCTGAAGTTCGGCGACGAGATCGAGACGATCAACAAGTACGCGGCCGAGCTGAACAAGCAGGGCGTGAAGTCGATCGTCGCGCTGATCCACGAGGGCGGCCTGCCCGCGAGCGGCGCGTACAACTACGACTGCGACGTCCCGGGCGCGGGCGCCGGCATCTCCGGTGCGATCGTGGACATCGCCAAGAACGTGGACGCGAAGGTCGACGCCCTGGTGACCGGCCACACGCACCAGGCGTACGCCTGCAACATCCCCGACCCGGCGGGCAACCCGCGCATGGTGACCTCCGCCGCCTCCTACGGCCGGCTGTTCACGGACACCACGCTGACGTACGACCGGCAGACCAAGGACATCGTCCGTACGCCGGTCAGCTCGCCCAAGCCGGTCAACAAGGTCGTCAACCGGGACCAGCCCAAGGCCCCGGACATGACCGAGCTGATCGACCGCTGGAAGGCGCTGGCGGCGCCGGTCGCCAACCGCACCATGGGCTACATCTCGGCGGACATCCCGGGCCGCGGCTCGGAGTCGCCGGAGAAGCCGCTCGGTGACCTGATCGCCGACGCGCAGCTGGAGGCGCTCGCCCCGGCCGACAAGGGCGGCGCGCAGCTGGCCATCATGAACCCGGGCGGCATCCGTGCCGACCTGGCCTACAAGGCCGCGGGTGGCGAGGGCGACGGCGTCGTGACGTACGGCGAGTCGTACACGGTCCAGCCGTTCAACAACATGATGAACGTCGTGGACCTGACCGGCGCACAGCTGATCACCGCGCTCCAGCAGCAGGTCACCGGCCCGGTCAACGGGGTGAACCCGAAGATCCTCCAGGTGTCGAAGGGCTTCACGTACACCCTGGACATGACGAAGACGGGCGCGGACCGCATCGTCGTGGACTCGGTGAAGCTGAACGGCGCGGCGATCGACCCCGCCAAGACCTACCGGGTCGCGATGAACGAGTTCCTCGCGGGCGGCGGTGACGGTTTCACCGTCCTGAAGGAGCACAAGAACAAGCTGAACGGCGCGGCCGACCTGGACTGCTTCAACGCGCTCCTGGCGAAGTCGACCCCGCAGAACCCGATCGCCCCGCCGGCGGCGGACCGGATCACGATCATCAAGTAGCAGCAGCGGTACCCCTGTGGGGGGCGGCGGGCCGGTCGGCCCGCCGCCCCTTCGGCTTTGTCAGAGTGCGGCCAGGAACTCCCCGACGGCCTGGTAGAGGCCCTGCGGGTCCTGGAACGGCGCGAAGTGGTCGCCGTCCAGGGGCGCGTACGAGGTCCCCGGGCGCCGGGAGACCATCGCGTCGGCCACTTCCTTCGTGAGCGTCCCGCTGCGGGCGCCGTGGACGAGCAGCGCCGGGCAGTCGCTCGCGAGCCAGGCGTCCCAGTGGTCGCCGCGGCAGGCCTCGATCGCGTCGAGCATGTCCTGCGGGTGGAACGGCAGGCGCCAGCCCGTCCGGTCGGGGAGCGGGCGCAGCGCGGGCGCGACGAAGGCGGCGCCCACCGGCCCGGCGGCGGCCAGCAGTTCCTCGGTGGATGGCGCGGTGTAGCGCATGGCGCGCAGGAAGGAGAACCACTCGGACTCCTCGGGGTGGATCTCCACGGTGGCCTCCACGTCGATGAGCGCGCCGACGCGGTGGGGGTGGGCGGCGGCCAGGTGGTAGGCGTTGAGTCCGCCGAGGGAGTAGCCGAGGAGAGCCACCGGGGCCTCGATACCGAGGTGGTCGAGCAGGGCGACGGCGTCGGCGACGAACCCCTCGCGGCCGTAGTCGGGAGCCCGGTCGGAGTCGCCGTGGCCGCGCTGGTCGGGGGCGATGACCCGCCACTCCGTGCCGAGGGCCTCGGCGAGCCCGGTGAAGGCGGCTCCCTCGGACATGCCCCCGTGCAGGGCGAGCAGCGGGCGGCCGGGGCCGCCGAAGTCCAGGTAGGAGAGGGTCCGGTCGTCGATCTTCAGCTCCTGGCGCATGGCTGTTCCTCCCGTGGTTCCCGCGGTTCCCGTGGATCTTGCGATGACTGAAGCCTGCCAGGATTTGGGCAAGCGCGCAATACTGTTGTCTTGCGCGCTTGCCCAAAACCTTGCGCGGATACGATCCCGGCATGGGAAATCGCGAGGACCTGCTGGCCGGAGCGCGCCGCTGCCTGGAGGAGAAGGGCTATCTGCGCACGACGGTGCGCGACATCGCCACCGCCTCGCAGGTGAGCATGGCGGCGATCGGCTACCACTTCGGGTCCCGCGAGGTGCTGCTCAACCAGGCGCTCTTCGCCGCCATGGACGAGTGGGCGGCGGGCTCGGGCCGGCTCACCGGGCAGGGGGACACCGCCGAGGCGCGGTACTCCGACACCTGGGACCGCAAGATCCGGGACTTCGGCGACATGCGCTGGCTGTGGCTCGCCAACGTCGAGGCCTTCGTGCACGCCCAGTCCTCGCCCGAGCTCCTCGCGGCCCTGGCCGAGGGGCAGCGCACCTCCCGGCGCATGGTGGCCGCGCAGCTGCGCGGGGTGCCCGAGGACGCGGTCGCGGAGGAGGACGTACGGGCCCTCGGGTCGCTGCACATCGCGCTGCTGACGGGGGTGATGGTGCAGTCGCTGACCGACCCGGAGCAGGCGCCGAACGGGCGGGAACTCACCCAAGGCCTGCGCACCATGGTGGAGTTGCTCGAAAGCTGACCCCTACCGCCGGGTAGTAAAGCCAGGTTCCGCACGCCATAATCCGGCCCACCACTGGGTCGGCAAAGGGGCGGGCATGGGCATGGGCAGGGGCATGGGCATCGGCGCGGGCATCGGCGCGGGTATCAACGCGGGACTGGACCGGCGGACGTTCCTGGCCGGAGCACTGGCCGCGGGCGCCGCCGTCGCACTCGGCGCACCACCCGCCGCGGCCACGGCCCTCGGCACCCAGGACTGGATGGCCGGCCTCGGGGACTCCACCGCCCTGCAGCGGATGACCATCCCCGGCACGCACGACTCCGGCGCCCGCCAGGGCGGGCTCTACGTCGCCTGCCAGAACACCTCGATCGCCGAACAGCTCGACTCCGGGATCCGCTTCCTCGACGTCCGCTGCCGGGTGACGGGCGGCTCCTTCGCCATCCACCACGGGGCCTTCTACCAGAACCTGATGTTCGGGGACGTGCTCGTGGCCTGTGCCAACTTCCTCGGCGCCCACCCGCGCGAGACAGTCCTGATGCGGCTCAAGCAGGAGTACTCCGAGGACAGCGACGCGACCTTCCGCGCCGTCTTCGACGACTACCTCGACAACAGGGGCTGGCGCCCGCTCTTCCGCATCGCCGACGCGCTGCCCACCCTCGGGCAGGCCCGCGGCAAGGTGGTCCTCCTCGCCGACAACGGCGGGCTGCCGGGCCTGCGCTACGGGGACGGCAACGTCTTCGACATCCAGGACGACTGGAACGCCGAGCCCTTCGCCAAGCGCGGCAGGATCGAGAACCAGTTCCGCCGCGCCGTGCAGCAGCCGGGCAAGCTCTTCATGAACTACACCAGCACCTCGGCGTACATGCCGCCGCGCTGGAACTCCGACCGCCTGGGCCCGCAGGTGCACGCCTTCGTCGACGGCGGGGAGATGGCCGGCCGGACCGGGCTCGGGATCGTCCCGATGGACTTCCCCAACACCCGCTCCGGCCTGGTCGCCTCACTGATCCGGCACAACTGACACCTCGGCCGGCGGCGGCGTCGGCGCGCCCGGGATGCGCAGGACCGCCTCCGTCCCCGGGCCGCCGGCGGGCGCCGCGCGCAGCTCGGCGGTGCCGCCCGCGCGGTGCACAGTACGGGCCACGATGGACAGGCCCAGGCCGCTGCCGGGCAGGGCGCGGGCCGAGGGGGAGCGCCAGAACCGCTCGAAGACGTGCGGGAGGTCCTCGGCCGGGATGCCCGGGCCGTGGTCCCGTACGGTCAGCTCGCCCGCCCGCAGCGACACCTCGACGACGCCGCCGGGCGGGCTGAACTTCACCGCGTTGTCCAGGACGTTGACCACCGCACGCTCCAGGCCCGCGGCCTCGCCCCGTACGTACCAGGGCGCCAGGTCGGAGCGGAACGCCAGCTCCGGACCGCGCAGCCGGGCGCGGGTCAGTGCCGCCTCGGCGATCTCGTGCAGGGCCACCACCTGGAGCGGGCTGCCCGCCCCGGCATCCGGCCGGGACAGCTCCTGCAAGTCGCCGATCAGCGAGGCCAGTTCCGTCATCTGTGCCTTGACCGAAGCCAGCAGCTCCCGGCGGTCCTCCGGCGGGATGGCCCGGCCGGTCTCCTCGCTGCGCGCGAGCAGCTCGATGTTGGTGCGCAGCGAGGTGAGCGGGGTCCGCAGCTCGTGCCCGGCGTCCGCGATCAGCTGCGCCTGGCGCTCCTGGGAGGAGGCGAGCGCGGCCGTCATGGAGTTGAAGGACCGCGACAGGCGGGCGATCTCGTCGTCGCCCTCGTCGGGGATCCGGACGGTGAGGTCCTCGGTACGGGCGATGTGCTCGACGGCACCGGTGAGCTCGTCGACCGGGCGCAGCCCCGTACGGGCCACCCACAGCCCGGCGGCGCCCGCGCCGACGACTCCTATGCCGGAGACCAGCAGGAGCACCCAGGCGAGCGTGGACAGCGGCTTGTTGACGTCGGCCAGGGGCTTGGCCACCGAGATCGCGAAGACGGGGGAGCCGGGCTGCGCCTGCGCGGGGAAGGTGTAGACGCGCATCTCGACGCCGCCGGCGGTCGTCGCGTCGTAGAGGACCTTGTCGCGCCTGCCCGCGGCGACCTCCTTGTCGGTCTCCGTGGCGGGCAGGTCCGTGAGCCCGCTCACCGTGCAGTGGCTGCCGTCGGCCGTGATGATCTGCACGGTCGCGTTCAGCTGCCCGGCGATCTCCGGCTGCACCTGCTGGCCGGGGCGCGTCGAGCAGCCCTCGCGCAGCGTGCGCAGCACCTGGGCGGTCGGGTTCGTGGCCTTGAGGGACTGGTTCAGCTGGTCGTTGAGCTGGGCCCGCACCATGACCCAGGACACCGCCGCCACGGCGGCCACGGCGAGCGCCACGGCGACCGTGACCAGGAGCGCGAGGCGGGAACGCAGCGGGAGGGCGCGGAATCTGGCGGTGGGGCTCACTCGGGGCCGCTCTCGCCCTGGCGCAGTACGTAGCCCACCCCGCGCACGGTGTGGACCAGCCGGGGCTCGCCCCCGGCCTCGGTCTTGCGGCGCAGGTACATCACGTACACGTCCAGGGAGTTGGAGCTGGGCTCGAAGTCGAAGCCCCAGACGGTCTTGAGGATCTGCTCGCGCGTCAGGACCTGCCGGGGGTGCGCCAGGAACATCTCCAGCAGGGTGAACTCGGTGCGGGTCAGCTCCACCGGGCGTCCGGCGCGGGTGACCTCGCGGGTGGTGTGGTCCATCCGCAGGTCGCCGAAGGTCAGCACGTCCTCGCCGGCGCCGTCGGCGGCGCCGGAGGGGGCGGCGTACGAGCTGCGGCGCAGCAGCGCGCGGACGCGGGCGAACAGCTCGTCCAGCTCGAACGGCTTGACGAGGTAGTCGTCGGCGCCCGCGTCGAGGCCGGTGACGCGGTCGCCGACGGTGTCGCGGGCGGTGAGCATCAGGATCGGGGTGGTGCTGCCCGTCGAGCGCAGTCGGCGCGCGGCCGTCAGACCGTCCATCCGGGGCATCTGGATGTCCAGGACGATCAGGTCGGGGGCGTAGGAGGCCGCCTTGTCGAGGGCGTCGAGGCCGTCGACGGCGGTCTGTGTGCCGTAGCCCTCGAAGGCGAGGCTGCGGCGCAGGGCCTCGCGCACGGCCGGCTCGTCGTCCACGACGAGGATGCGTGCTTCGCCTTCGGCGGGATTCATGGGTGGGTCCCCCAGGGTGGTCGTGGCCGGCGGAAGTGCGGGATCCGTCCCGCGGAGGTCTTCCCCCAGCGTCGCACGGGCGTGGTGCGGGCCCGCGTCAGAACGAGGTGCCGAAGCCGTTGGTGCCGCTCTGGCCGCCGCCGGTGCCGGAGCTGCCGGTGCCGCCGGTGCCGCCCTTGCGGAGGGAGGGCAGGTCGGCCTTGATCGTGTTGACCGGGATGGCGAAGCCGAGGCCGACGCTGCCGGCGGTGGAACCGTCGCTGGAGGGGGAGTAGATCGCCGAGGGCATGCCCACGATCTCGCCGTTCATGTTGACCAGGGCGCCGCCGGAGTTGCCGGGGTTCAGGGAGGCGTCGGTCTGGATGGCCTTGTACGAGGTGGTGTTCGAGCCGGTGTCGCCGTTGAACTGCCGGCCGTCGTACGAGAACGGCCAGCCGCCGCCCTGGCCGCGCTGCGGGGTCTGGCGCTGCTCGGACTTGGGGACGTTCACCTCGCGGTCGAGCGCGGAGACGATGCCGCTGGTGACGGTGCCGGTGAGGCGGTCGGGGGAGCCGATGGCGACGACCTGGTCGCCGACCTTGAGGCCGCCGGAGTCGCCGAGCTTGGCGGGCTTGAGGCCGCTGGCGCCCTGGAGCTTGATGAGCGCCAGGTCCTTGTCGGGGTCGGTGCCGACGACCTTGGCGGTGTACTTCTTGCCGTCGCTCATCGTCACCTGGATCTCGGTGGCGCCGTCGATGACGTGGTTGTTGGTGACGATCTCGCCGTCGGCGGTCACGACGATGCCGGAGCCGGTGCCCTGGCCCGAGCCGGTGCGGGTGTCGATCCGGACGACGGAGGGGCTGACGTTCTCGGCGACCCCTGAGACGGTGCCGTTGCTCGACTGGGAGACGTTCGTGCCGTTGACGCCGGTGCCGGATCCGGTGGTGGTGCCGAGCAGCTGCTGGACGGCGGCCGCGGTGCCGCCGCCGACCACGGCCGCCGCCAGGGCGACGGCGGCGAGGAGCGCGACGGGCCTCTTGGCGCGGGGCGCGGGGGCGGCGGCGTGGGCCGGGCCGGGGGAGCCGCTGCCGCCCCAGCCGCCGGAGCCGCCGGAGCCGGCGGCGGAGGCGGCGGAGGCAGCGGGGACCGTCTCGCCCTGGATGACCGGGGGCCGGTGCGCCTCGTGCCACCCCGGCGCGGCGGGCGGGTACACGGGCGGCGGCGGACAGGCCCCGGCGGCGTCCTGCGCCAGCCGGTCGCGGCCCCGCTGCCAGTCCTCACCGAACGGCTGGTCCTGGGTCGGGCGGTTTTCGGGGTACTCGCCTTCGCGGCGGAAGCTCTCGGTCATGTCTATGACTCTGAGCGCGGATCATGAGAGCTTCCTGAGTCTGGGCTGAGAAGCCCGACAGAACCGTGTATGCCCGAAATAAGGCCCGGCCCGGGACCCGGGTCCGCGGGAGGCTAGCGGCAGCCGCAGGAGCGGCGGATGACCAGGGCCGAGGGGAACTGCTTCAGGCGCTCCCGGCGGGACCCGGCCACGCGCAGCCCGTCGTCCAGGACGAGGTCCACCGCCGCGCGGGCCATCGCCGGACGGTCCGAGGCCACGGTGGTCAGAGGCGGGTCCGTGAGGGCCGCCTCCTTCACGTCGTCGAAGCCGGCCACCGCCAGCTCCCCGGGCACGTCGATGCGCAGCTCCCGCGCGGCGCGCAGCACGCCGATCGCCTGGTCGTCCGTGGCGCAGAAGACGGCCGTCGGCCGGTCGGGCCGCGCCAGGACCTCCAGGGCGACCGTGTACGCGTCGTAGCGGTTGTACGGGGCCTCGATGAGCCGGCCCTCGATCGAGCGGCCGGCCTCCAGCATGGCCCGGCGCCAGCCCTCGACGTGGTCGGCGACCGGGTCGCCGACCGACGGGGTGTTCTCGATGCCGCCGATGCAGGCGACGTACTCGTGCCCGTGCTCCAGCAGGTGCCGGGTGGCGAGCTGGGCGCCGCCGATGTCGTCCGTGACCACCGCCACGTCGTCGATCGCCTCGGGGCGCTCGTGCAGCAGTACCACGCG
The DNA here is from genome assembly GCF_040682455.1 of Streptomyces sp. NPDC051183. Taxonomy (NCBI): domain Bacteria; kingdom Bacillati; phylum Actinomycetota; class Actinomycetes; order Kitasatosporales; family Streptomycetaceae; genus Streptomyces; species Streptomyces sp. NPDC051183. The sequence goes on along the minus strand of NZ_JBFBBA010000035.1, from coordinate 49,925 downwards.
GGCGTCCCAGGCCTCGATCTCGCTGGCGGCCTGCTCGCTCATGCCCTGGCTGACCAGGATCAGGCCGGAGACCCGCATCCCGAGGAAGGCCCGCAGGTAGTGGACCTCGCGCTCGGTGCGGTAGTCGGAGTTGCCGACCAGGACCATCTTTCCGCGGTCGGCGGCGGCCTGTTCGACCGCGTGCGCCATCTCCGCGAAGAACGGCTGCCGGGCGTCCGGGACGATCATGCCTATGAGGTCGGTGCGCCGCGACGCCATCGCCTGCGCGACCCGGTCCGGGCGGTAGCCCAGGTCCTTGATCGCGGCGAGGACACGCTCGCGCGTGGCCGGGGCAACCGGCCGGGGTCCGTTGTTGATCACGTAGCTCACGACGGCGGTAGAGGTACCCGCCAGTCGTGCCACGTCATCCCGCGTCACCTTGGCCACGCGCGGCAGTCTACGCGGGGTGACCTACCTCTGGGCAGGGCGTCCAGAGGTAGGGATTCCCACAGGGGATTCCTCCATCCGGGTGGTGGCCGCCGCGGCCTGCGCCGCTGCCTGAGCCGTGGCCTTGGCCGCCGCCTGTGCCGCAGCCTCCGCGGCGGCCCGCTCGACCTTCTCCGGGGTCACGAAGCGGTAGCCCACGTTACGCACGGTGCCGATCAGGGACTCGTGCTCGGGGCCGAGCTTGGCGCGCAGCCGCCGCACGTGGACGTCCACCGTGCGGGTGCCGCCGAAGTAGTCGTAGCCCCATACCTCCTGGAGCAGCTGGGCGCGCGTGAAGACCCGGCCCGGGTGCTGTGCGAGGTACTTGAGCAGCTCGAACTCCTTGAAGGTGAGGTCGAGGACCCGGCCCTTGAGCTTCGCCGAGTACGTGGCCTCGTCCACCGAGAGGTCGCCGTTGCGGATCTCCATCGGGGAGTCGTCCGAACCCAGCTGCTGGCGGCCGGTGGCGAGCCGCAGCCGCGCCTCGACCTCGGCGGGACCCGCGGTGTCGAGGAGGACGTCGTCGATGCCCCAGTCGGCGGTGACGGCCGCGAGGCCGCCCTCGGTCACGACGAGGATCAGCGGGCAGCCCGGCCCCGTGGAGCGCAGCAGCTGGCACAGCGACCGCACCTGGGGCAGGTCGCGGCGGCCGTCCACGAGGATCACGTCGGCGCCGGGGGTGTCCACGAGGGCGGGGCCCTCCGCGGGGGCCACCCGGACGTTGTGCAGCAGCAGGCCGAGGGCGGGCAGCACCTCGGTGGACGGCTGCAGGGCATTGGTCAGCAGCAGGAGGGAGCTCATGCCCGACCACCTGCCCAGGTCGGGCGGTTCTGCACGGTTCGCTGGTCCATCACGTCGGTTCCTCCTCGGTCCCGTCGAGGACTTTCGCGGCACTGCTTCGTACGGCTTGCCTGGTGTCCGCCCGGTCCCCGCGCCCTGAGGTCCGGATGGATACCACTGTTCTCGGTCCGTTCAACGTGCTGAAAGCACAAAAGGACCCGGGGGCTACGTTGCCCGGATCCTCTCGCCAGCAGAATAGCCCACCCGTGCCCGCGGGGCCGAGGCTTCCGCGACCGCCTCTTCTGTGGTTCGCACCACCCCCGTGACCAGCGTATGCCCCGGTTTCACCGGATCGGCGGCCCCCCGGGAGGCATCCCGGGCGCACCCGGGGCGCATGGAGGCACGCGGGGCCGGGGGGTCCGAGGGTTCATCATGGAGGCCGACGCGGAGACGACGATAGGAGCTGCAGTGGCAACCGGAACCATCCGCTACTGGGCGGCGGCCAAGGCCGCGGCCAAGACGGCGGAGGAGCCGTACTCGGCGCGCACACTGGCCGAGGCGCTCGACGCAGTGCGGGAACGCCACCCCGGGGAGCTGACCCGGGTCCTGCTGCGCTGCTCCTTCCTCGTGAACGAAGAGCCCGTGGGCAAGCGGGCGCACGACTCCGTCGAGCTGACCGAGGGGGGCACCGTCGAGGTGCTCCCGCCGTTCGCGGGCGGGTGAGCGCGGTCCGATGAGCACTCCCGAGGAACAGCAGCGACAGCAGCAGCAACAGCAACAGCAGCAGTACCAGGATCCGTACGGGACCCAGACCTGGCAGTCCGACACCTGGGACACCGCGCACCAGCCGGTTGCTCCGGAAGGGTGGTTCCGGGACGAGGTCCCCGCGCCCGCCCCGGCCCCTTCGCCGGGGCCCGCGCCCGCGCCCGTGCAGGAGTGGGGCGAGACGGCGTACCTGCCTCCGTACCCCGGTCCCGAGCAGCAGGTGCAGCAGGCGCAGCAGCCGCAGTACCGGCAGACGGCCGCCCCCGACAGCTGGTTCCGCGACGAGGTACCGGCGCCGGCCCCCGCGCCGGCGCCCGCTCCCGTGCAGGAGTGGGGCGAGACGGCGTACCTGCCTCCGTACCCCGGTCCCGAGCAGCAGGTGCAGCAGGCGCAGCCGCAGCAGCCGCAGTACCGGCAGACGGCCGCCCCGGACAGCTGGTTCCGCGACGAGGTACCGGCCCCCGCGCCCGTGGCCGCCCCCGTGCAGGACTGGGCCGAGGCCACCGCCTACCTCCCGCCCCAGGCGGCGGCCCCCGCCGCCCCCGCGGCCCCCGCCGCGGCCGGGCCGCCGGAGGGGGAGGCCGACGGCGAGGAGCCCGCGTACTCCCCGCCCACGCTCGCCGGCAACACCCTGCGCGCCGTCGACCCCGCCCAGGCCCGCGCCGAGGGCCGGTCGCCGATCATCGACCCCGGCCCGCAGCCGGCCATACTGACCGCCGCCCTCGGGCTGCTGATCGCCGCGGCCGCCGCCTTCGGGCAGTTCGCTCTGCTCGTGCCGCTGATCGCCCTCCAGGGGCTCACCGCGGCCGGCTGGTTCCGCCTCAACGGCATGTGGCCGGCCCGCCAGGGCATCGCCCTCGCCTTCGCCGGAGCCCTCGTCGCGGACGGGGCGGTGCTCGCCGTGGACCGCGCGTACGGCCCCGGCGCCATCATCGGCACCCTGGGCGCCTGGGTGCTGCTCACCCTCGTGCTCCAGCTGCGCAGCCACGCCGAGCCGGACGAGCGGATGTACGGGCTGATGGCCTCCGTGGCCTCCGCCGCGCTGGCCATCGTCTGCGCCGGCTACCTGGCCGCCGACACCGCCTCGGTGACCGTGGGCGCGGCCGCCGTCGCGGTCGCCGTCTTCGCCCGCGCGCTGCCGCTGCCCACCGTGCCCTCGGTCGGCGTCTCGCTGGCCGCGGCCGCCGGCGCCGGCATCGCGGTCGGCGGGCTGACCTCGGTCGGGGCCGGCGGGGCGCTGCTGGGCCTCGCGGCCGGGGTGTGCGCGCTGATCGGGCTGCGCGTGGCGGCGTACGACTATCCGTCGAAGTTCGTGCACATGACGGCCGGTGTCGCGCTGCCGCTGGCGGTGGCCGCCCCCGCCGTCTACCTGCTCGGACGGGTGGTGGGCTGACGCCCCGTGGGACTGCTCACGGCCTCCTCACACGGGTGCATGGTCCACTAGGACGCACGTACCAATCAGTAGGGGGTGGGCACGTGCGTGTCCTACGTGGCGTCGTGATCGCCGCAATACTGCTCGGAGGCCTGTTCGTCGGCCTGGACCGCTGGGCCGTCGGCTACGCCGAGAACGAGCTGGCCGAACGGATCCAGAACAGGCAGGGCGGTATCCCGGGCGTCGGCGTGGACATCCACGGCTTCCCCTTCCTGACCCAGGCGCTCACCCATGACCTGGACCGGGTCGACCTGAGGGTGTCCGACCTCGCCGTGACCACCTCGGAGGGCCGCAAGACCACCCTGTCGAACCTGCGCGTCACCTTCCGCGAGGTGGAGCTGGACGGCGACTTCAGCGGCGGCAAGGCCAAGCGCGCCGAGGGTTCCGCCCTGGTGGACTACCAGGGCCTGATGGCGGCGGCGCAGCCCGGCGTGACCATCGCCTACGGCGGCGCGCCCAACAAGGTGAAGATCACCGCGACCATCGACTTCCTCGGCAGGAAGGTCACCCGCAGCGTGGTGTCGACGGTCTCCCTGGCCGACGGCAAGGACGGCTCGAAGGTCGTCCGGGTGCGCGCCGACGCGGTGCCGGGCGAGGGGCTCCCCGGGATCGAGACCGCGATCCGCAGGGTGACGGACTTCGACCGGCGGATCGACGGCGGACTGCCGACCGGAATGCAGCTGACCGGGCTGACCGCGGACGAGGCGGGTGCGCACCTGACGCTCGGCGGCTCGAACGTGTCCGTGGCCGGATAGTGAGACGGCGCGGTCCGATCCGCAGATGAACGGGCCGTACGCAGGCTCCCCGAGGCGGTGCGGTGGCCGCCCGGGGGTGCCCGCGTCCCAATATCCGGACGATCCTGTCTCGGAATATGACACGACGGTGACAGGGCAGCCGATTCGTCCCTACGATCCATGGCTATGAAGCAGCAGCAGGCGGACCTCACGAAGCGACGGGCAGTAGACCTGTGTCGCGTCGCCGCCATGCTCTGTCGATCCATGTGACGTGTGAGCGCATCCCGCTCCACAGCCGGACGACGGCCTTCCGCTTTCCCGTGTGACCACACCTGCCTCCTGCCCCCTGGCGCCTCCCCGCTCAGGAGTACGAGCGCACCCGGAAGCACGTTCCCAGCACCACCAGCACAGCCCCGCCGCACACTGCCCCGGAGGAGAACACCATGAGCCGCAGCGACGTCCTCGTAGACGCCGACTGGGTCGAGGCCCACCTGAACGACGCCAACGTCGTCATCGTCGAGGTGGACGAGGACACGTCCGCCTACGACAAGAACCACATCACCAACGCCGTCCGGATCGACTGGAAGCAGGACCTCCAGGACCCGGTCCGCCGCGACTTCGTGGACCAGGAGGGCTTCGAGAAGCTCCTCTCCGCCAAGGGCATCTCCAACGACGACACCGTCGTCCTCTACGGCGGCAACAACAACTGGTTCGCCTCGTACGCGTTCTGGTACTTCAAGCTCTACGGCCACCAGGACGTCCGCCTGCTCGACGGCGGCCGCAAGAAGTGGGAGCTCGACTCCCGCGACCTGGTCGACGGCACCGAGGTCCCGAACCGCCCGGCCACCGAGTACAAGGCCAAGGCCCAGGACACCTCGATCCGCGCCTTCCGCGACGACGTCGTGGCCGCGATCGGCTCCCTGAACCTGGTCGACGTCCGGTCGCCCGACGAGTTCTCCGGCAAGCTGCTCGCCCCGGCGCACCTCCCGCAGGAGCAGTCGCAGCGCCCCGGCCACGTGCCGAGCGCCCGCAACATCCCGTGGTCGAAGAACGCCAACGACGACGGCACCTTCAAGTCGAACGACGAGCTCAAGGCCCTCTACGAGGCCGAGGGCATCGACCTGTCGAAGGACACCATCGCCTACTGCCGCATCGGTGAGCGCTCCGCGCTGACCTGGCTCGTGCTGCACCAGTTCCTCGGCCAGACGAACGTCAAGAACTACGACGGCTCGTGGACCGAGTACGGCTCGCTGGTCGGCGTGCCGATCGAGCTCGGCCCCAACAAGTAATCCCGGGCACGCGACGCCCCGTAGGTACGACCTCTCTAGGACAGGACAGAGAACATGTGTGGAGCACAGATCGGCGGGCCCGACCTCGCGACGCTCAAGCCCGGTGAGACCGCGATCCAGGGCCAGGTCACCAAGGACGGCGAGGGAGTGAGCGGCTACGTCCGCCTGCTGGACTCGACCGGCGAGTTCACCGCCGAGGTCCCGACCTCGGCGACCGGCCAGTTCCGCTTCTACGCGGCGACCGGCTCCTGGACGCTGCGGGCGCTCGTCCCCGGCGGCCAGGCCGACCGCAAGGTCGTCGTCGCCGAGGCCGGCGGCGTGACGAACGTGGCCATCGCGGTCTGACCGCTGCACGCAGCGCGACCGTACAACGGCCGCGCGACCGCATGACCGGCCGAAGGGCCGCACCCCAGGGGGTTGGACGCCACTGGAACGGGGTGCGGCCCTTCGTGCCGTCCGGCCCTACGCTGGAGGCATGTACGCCCGGCGGCGCCGCGCCTACTTCCTGCTGATGGGCGGATGCCTGTTCCTCTTCGTGTCCGCCTGGTCCTTCGTGCGCCTGTGGTCGGTCGAGGCCGCCGTCGCCCTGTGCGTGGTCGCGATGGTCATACCGCCGGTCGCGGCGGTGGTCGCCAACCGCCGTGGCCCGGACGACCGTTGGTGGGACGACCCCTCGGGCGATCCGAAGTCCGACGAGTGGTGGGACGAGCTCGACGGAAAGCGGCGTCGCGAGGACTGAAACCCGCCGATATAAAACTGTAATAAGTGTGCGTACAACATCTCCCCGCAGCAAGCTGTCATGTGTGTGCACGGGTAATTGACCCGCGCCTCCAGTCCTGTGGGGGACTCTTTTGGAACACGAACAGACCATCCCTGAGCAGCGGAAAGAGGCGGAGAACGTCTCGGAATCGGACACTCCGGAATTTCCGGCTGTGAATTCCGTTGCGGATTCCGACGCTGATTCCGCTCCGGCTCCGGCTCCGGCTCCGGTGCGCACGCGCCGCCGCGGGCGTATGGCCCTCCTGATCGCGAGCGCCGTCGTCCTCGGCGTCCTCGCCGGGACGGTCACCGGTTACGCGATCCAGTACGACCGCGAACCCACGCCGCTCCCGCCGCTGGCCCAGGCCGGGGTGGTCACCCCCAAGGCGCTCGCGCCCGACGGCGGCACGACGAACAGGACGATCAACGCCAACCGCTGGCACAAGACCGACGACGACCTGGCCGCGCTGCTGGTCGAGGCCCCGGCCGGGGCCAAGGTCGAGGGCAGCGGCTACGAGTCGCTCGACTTCTTCGCCTCGGAGTTCTTCGAGAAGCCGGACCACGCGCTGCCCGGCATCCTGCGCGACCGCATCCGCCGCGTCGCCTCCACGGTCTGGTCCGAGGACGACCGCGTGTTCGTCGAGGTCCGGCTGCTGCAGTTCAACGACCGCTCCGGCGCGGACGATTACCAGCAGGACCAGGCGCGGTACATGCCCGAGAAGAAGTACGCGGGCAACGACGGCGTGGACATCCCCGGCATCTCCGGTGACCTCGGCCACGTCTGGGTGGACTCGGAGGCCGACGAGAAGCCGGGCTACTACCCGATCCGCGGCGCCCGGGCCATCGCCCGCCGCGGCGACATCGTCCTGGACATCGGCTACTTCAACAACCGCGGCAAGATCGCGGAGAGCGATGTCATCGACCTGGCCAAGCGACAGCTGGAGCGACTGTGACCGAGCCGCAGAACGAGAACGCGCCGGTCGAGGTACCGTCCGCCGCCCAGGAGCCGGCCCCCGAGGCCGCTCCGGCTCCGGTCGAGGCTCCGGCTCCGGTCGAGGCTCCGGCACCGGTCGAGGCTCCGGCACCGGTCGACGGGGCCGCGCCGGCGAAGCCCGCGCGCACGGTCAACCGTAAGAAGGCCGCCGTCATCGCCGCGGGCGTGGCCGTCGCCCTCCTCGCGGGCGGCGGTGTCTGGGCCTCCGCGGCCATCGCCGACGCCGACCGCACCTCGCCGACCCGGTACTGGACCGCCGCGGGCGAGCACGCCGCGCAGCCCGAGAAGCCGGCCGCCGTGCCCCCGAACGACCTGTCGGGCAAGCTCCTGCCGGTGCCGACCAACTTCTCCCTCGGCCCGGACCTCGCGGACGACGGCAACAACTTCTTCGTCTCCGGCGAGAGCGCCGTCCAGGGCTTCAAGGACGCCCGCAAGGGCCTGTCCAGCACCGAGCGCAAGCAGCGCGACGAGGCGCTGGCCGAGCTGAAGCTCAAGGGCCTGGCCGGCCGCAGCTACACCAAGGGCGGCGGCAAGATGGTGCTGGAGGTCCGCATCATGCAGGCCGACCCGCAGTCCCTGGGGAAGTTCTCCGAGGTCAACAAGAAGCTCATCGAATTCATCGGCGAAGGCCGCGACGCACCCAAGGTGGACGGCTACCCCGACGCCAAGTGCTCCGTGATGGCGCTCGGCGAGAAGGACAAGGAGACCATCGATTCCCTCGACTGCGTGGCGGTCGAGGGCGACGTGATGGTCAACTTCCGCGCCTACGGGCCCAAGCCCTTCTCCACCTCCGACGCGACGCAGTTCTTCAAGAACCAGCTGTCCCACCTGAAGTCCCCCGGGGAGTCCGTGTGACCGAGCAGAACACCGCCCCGGAGGCCGTGACCGAGACGGCCGCGCCGCAGGAGCCCGCGGTTGCCGAGGCGGCGCCCGTGGCGGCCGACGCGCCCGCGCCGCCCACGCCCGCGGCCGCGGAGACCCCCGCGGCCGCGGAGACCCCGGTGGCCCCCGTGGCCCCCTCGGTCCCTGAGACGTCCGCAGCAGCCGCGGCCCCCGTGGCCCTGGGCGCAGCAGCCGCGCCGCAGGAGCCCGCGGTGGCCGAGGCGTCGCAGGCGCCCGGGACGCCCGGGACGCCCGGGACGCCCGAGGCTCCCGCGGCCCCCGTGGCCCTGGAGACCCCGGCGGAGCCCGCGGCGCCGGAGGTGCCCAAGGTGCCCAAGGACCGCCGCAAGCTGTTCGCCGCCCTGCGCTGGACCGCCGCGGTCGTCGCCTTCGGGGCGGTCGGCACGGGCGTCGCGTACGGGATCACCCAGCCCGAGCGCACCGACATCCCCGGCCTGTCCACCAAGGACGACGGCCGCTGGGTCTTCCCGGCGACGGCGGTCACCAAGCCCACGCTGGCCCCCGGCGCCGCACAGCCCTTCGCCGAGGACAACAAGGACGGCATCCACTACGCCACGCTCGGCGAACTGCTCCTGCCCGCCCCGAAGGGGTCCGTCCAGGACCCCGCGCTGAAGCTGGAGAAGGACCAGATGGTGTCCCAGGACACCTTCCTGGAGGAGTACGCGGCCGACGCGCGCGCGGAGATCAAGCAGGGCTTCGTCGACGACGGCCTGCGCCAGATCGCCGCCCGCGGCTGGGTCATGCCGGACGGCACCCGCACCCGGATCTACCTGCTGCGCTTCCACTCCTCCGGCTTCGCCGACGCCTTCGGCGGCTGCGGCATGGACATGAAGGTGAACGGGGTCAACCGGCTGGAGGGCGACCCCGTCTGGAGCAAGGCCAAGACCACCCAGCACACGCCTGACCTGCGGTCCGTGTCCGTCTACTCGGAACCCGCGCCGTTCGGCGACGACCAGGTGAAGGCCGGCTGCATCCAGTCCGGCGACCTGCAGGCCGTTGTCCTGCAGACCCGCAAGGGCGAGGTGGCGGCCGTCCCGTTCCACCAGACGGTGATCCTCCAGGACCAGCTGCTGTCCTGACGGCAGCCGGGCGGCAGCCCGGCGGCCGACTGTACGGCCTACCTCACAGAGTGCACCGGTCCCCAGGCCAGTAGGCTTGGGGACCGGCCCGTACCCCCGAACGAAACCTCCGAGGAGCACACCGTGCTTGAGGCAGTCTTCACCTCCCTGCTGGTCCTGGTCTGCGTCGGCGTCCTCGCCTTCACCGGTCTGGCCGTGAAGAAGCTGTACCAGGGTCAGCGCTGACCGTCTGACCGGCAGCCATCCGCCCCGGATCCCGGAACCCCTCCCACAGATCGCCTGAGCAGACATTCATGATCCAGATCCCGTCCGACCTGAACCCGGGCCTCGTGCCCCTCGCCTTCCTCCTCGGCACCTGGGAAGGCGCAGGCGTCTTTGACTTCCCGGGTGAGGAGAAGTGCAACTTCGGCCAGGAAGTCGTCTTCAGCCACGACGGCCGGGACTTCCTGGAGTACACCTCCCACACCTGGGTGCTCGACGCCGAGGGCCAGAAGGTGCGCCCCCTGGAGTCCGAGTCGGGCTACTGGCGCATCGACAACCAGCGCAGGGTCGAGATCGTCATGGTCCGTGACCAGGGCGTCGTCGAGATCTGGTACGGCGACCTCGCCGACCAGAAGCCCCAGATCGAGCTGGTCACCGACGCCGTCGCCCGCACCGCCACGTCCCGCCCGCACAGCGGTGGCAAGCGCCTCTACGGCTACGTCAAGAGCGACCTCATGTGGGTCGGCGAGAAGACCACCCCCGAGGTGCCGCTGCGCCCGTACATGTCGGCGCAGCTGAAGAAGGTCGTCAGCCCCGAGGAGGTCGCCGAGATGGCGCGCAACCTTCCGGACATGCCGGACGACGGCATCGCCTTCTTCCGCTGAGCGGCCACATCCACAGGCTGTGCACGAAGGGGACCGCGGGACCGCCCGCGGTCCCCTTCGCGCGCTTACACTGGCCGGGTGGTCAGCACCGAGAGCACCGAAGGCGGCGAGACCGTCGAAACCAGTGCGGACACCGACTGGAAGACCGACCTGCGCAGGCGCGGATACCGCCTGACCCCGCAGCGCCAGCTCGTGCTCGAAGCGGTCGACGTCCTGGAGCACGCCAGCCCCGACGAGATCCTCGCCGAGGTGCGCAAGACCGCCTCCGGGGTCAACATCTCCACCGTCTACCGCACGCTGGAGCTGCTGGAGGAGCTGAAGCTCGTCTCGCACGCCCACCTCGGCCACGGCGCGCCCACGTACCACCTCGCCGACCGGCACCACCACATCCACCTGGTCTGCCGCGACTGCGGCGACGTCATCGAGGCCGACGTGGACATCGCCTCCGAGTTCACCGCGAAGCTCCGCGCGACCTTCGGCTTCGAGACCGACATGAAGCACTTCGCGATCTTCGGACTTTGCAAGAAGTGCGCCGCCAAACACCGTGACGGCCACGCGCAATAGGGTCGTAGGCTTGGTTTCATGACCAGCCCTTTGCTCCATCTCCCCGGTGCCGTGCAGGCCGAAGGCCGCGACGAGGGCGTCGCCGCCCACTACGGAGAGCTGTACGGAGAACAGCGCGCCCTCGCCGACGGCCGCGGCTTCGTCGACCTCTCCCACCGGGGCGTCGTCACCGTCAGCGGCCCGGAGCGGCTGAGCTGGCTGCACCTGCTCCTCACCCAGCACCTCACCGAGCTGCCGCCCGGCCAGGCCACCGAGGCGCTGATCCTCTCCGCGAACGGCCACATCGAGCACGCGCTCTACCTCGTGGACGACGGCGAGACGGTCTGGGCGCACGTCGAGCCCGGCACCCAGGACGCGCTGATCGCCTACCTGGAGGCGATGAAGTTCTTCTACCGCGTCGAAGTCGCCGACCGGACCGCCGACTTCGCCGTCGTGCACCTGCCCGCCGGCTCCATCGCCGAGGTCGCCGAGAAGCACGTCGTACGGGAGACCCCGTACGGCCGCGACGTCTTCCTGCCCCGCGGCGAGCTGGAGGCCTTCGCCGCCACCCACGGCCCCGCCGCCGGCCTGCTCGCGTACGAGGCCCTGCGCGTCGAGGCGCACCGGCCGCGGCTCGGCGCCGAGACCGACCACCGCACCATCCCGCACGAGCTCGGCTGGATCGGCACCGCCGTGCACCTGCAGAAGGGCTGCTACCGCGGCCAGGAGACGGTGGCCCGCGTCCACAACCTCGGCAAGCCCCCGCGCCGCCTGGTCTTCCTGCACCTGGACGGCTCCGAGGTGCTGCTCCCCGCGCACGGCGCGCCCGTACGGCTCGCCGCCGACGGGGAGGAGGGGCGCCAGCTCGGCTTCGTGACCACCGCGGTCCGCCACCACGAGCTGGGCCCGATCGCGCTCGCGCTGGTCAAGCGGAACGTTCCGGTGGACGCGTCGCTGCTCGTCGGCAAGACGGCCGCCGCGCAGGAGGTCGTCGTAGCGCCGTAGCCCGACGCGGCTAGATGTCGATGACGATGGAGAACGGGCCGTTGTTGGTGAGCGAGACCCGCATGTCCGCGCCGAACCGGCCCGTCTCCACCGTCGCGCCCAGCGCCCGCAGCTGCGCCACGACCTCGTCGACCAGCGGCTCCGCCACCTCGCCGGGCGCCGCCGCGTTCCAGGTGGGCCGGCGGCCCTTGCGCGCGTCCCCGTAGAGCGTGAACTGGGAGATCACCAGCAGCGGCGCGTCCACGTCGCTGCAGGACTTCTCCGCCTCCAGGATCCGCACGGACCACAGCTTGCGCGCCAGCTGCGCCGCCTTCTCCGGGGTGTCGTCGTGGGTCACCCCCACCAGCACGCACAGCCCCTCGCCGACGATCTCGCCCACGGTCTCGCCGGCCACCACGACGCTCGCGCCGTCCACTCTCTGCACCACTGCTCGCATACCACCTGTGTACCAGCCTTGCACCCGTCCGGGGCCGATCGGGTGGAGTGGGACTGCATCCGGACCACGGAGAGTGGCACCATGCACGCAGGCGGTGCCCTCAGCACCGGTCGAGGGGACGGACACGTTCACATGAATATCTCTGGTACCTCCGTACCTGTACCCGCTTCCGACATGGCGGCGGCCCTGCGGCCGCCCGCGCAGCGCACCGGCGACCCGCACGCGCCGGCGACGCCTGCCACCGCGCTCGGGCTGCCGGAGCTGCGCGCGCTGCGCCGCGACGCGCAGCGCGACGAGGCCGACCTGAGCTACGTACGCCGACTCCTCCAGGGCCGCATCGACATCCTGCGCGCCGAGCTCGCGCGGCGTACGGATCCCGAGGCGCCGGTGGTGGACCGGCTCTCGGAGATCCTCGCCGACGCCCCCTCCAGCCGCAGCGCCTCCGCCCGGCACGTCACCCTCGGCACCCCGCACAGCGAGGAGTACCGGCTGCTGGCGGCCGAGATGCTGTCCGACGTGGAGCTGTCGGACCTCGCGGCGCGCACGGACGAGGAGCTGTACGAGGCGATGGGCCGCCTCGTGCGCTACGAGCAGCAGGTCTCGCGGCGCCGCCAGCAGCTCCAGCGCACGGTGGACGAGTGCAGCGCGGAGATCACCCGGCGCTATCGCGAGGGCGAGGCGCAGGTGGACGACCTGCTGGCCTGAGACCCCCGGGACGGCGGGCACCCGCGCACGGGCGCGCGGGCGCGGGAAATTCAGGCGACGGCGCCGGGCAGGCCCGATTAGCGTGGCCGGTCATGACCGCTGAAGTCCGGCCGATCGCCGAAGCAGAGCTCCCCGACTGGCTGAACGCCCTGAACACCGGGTTCCTGACCGCGGCGCGGGTGACGGAGTCGGACGTCGCCCTCCGGGCCAAGTACACCGACCTCGCCCGTGTCCAGGGCGGGTTCGACACCGAGACCGGCCGCTGCGTCGCGTCCTTCCGCTCCTTCGCCCAGCAACTGACCGTGCCGGGCGGGGCGGTGGTCCCGGCCGGCGCCGTCTCCAACGTCACCGTGTCGCCCACGCACCGCCGCCAGGGCCTGCTCAGCCGGATGATGGCCGCCGAACTGTCCGCCGCCAAGGCGCGCGGCGAGGTCCTGAGCACGCTGATAGCCGCCGAGTACCCGATCTACGGGCGGTACGGGTACGGGCCCGCGGCCTCCATCGCGGAATGGGAGATCGACGTACCGCGCGCCGGACTCGACCGGCGCTGGTCCGCGCCCGCCGACGGGGCCCGCATCGACCTCGTGGACGCGGCCGAGGTGCGGCGGGTGGGCCCGGGCCTGCACGAGCGGCTGCGCGCGGTCACCCACGGCTTCATCGACCGCGACGAGCGCTGGTGGAACGCGTCGACCGGGGTGGAGGACATGTCGTACCGCCCGTACACGGAGAAGTTCCACGCCGTGTACCGGACGGCGGCGGGCGAGGTGGAGGGCCTGGCCGTCTACACCGCGGACGACCGGTGGAGCGACGCGAAGACCCCGCAGAACACCCTCCAGGTCACCGGGCTGCTGGCGCTGTCCCCGGCCGCCGAGCGGGCCCTGTGGCACTTCCTGTGCTCCATCGACTGGGTGCAGAAGGTCCGTACCGGATACCGCGCCCCCGACGACCTCGTCGCGCAGCTGCTGCCCGACCCGCGTGCGGCCGGGGTCGTGACGGTCTCGGACTTCCTGTGGGTGCGGCTGCTGGATGTCGTGCGCGCGCTGGGCGCCCGGACGTACGCCTGTCCCGGGGTCCTCGTCCTGGAGGTGACGGACCCGGCCGGCCTGGCCGCCGGCCGCTACCGGCTGGACGCCGCGACGGGGGAGTGCGCGGTCACCTCGGACCCCGCCGACCTGCGCCTGGACGTGGCCGCGCTCGGGGCGCTGTACCTCGGCGACGAGTCGGCCCTGCGGCTGGCCGCGCTCGGCAGGATCACCGAGGAGCGTCCGGGAGCGGCGGCGCTCGCGGACGCCGTCTTCCGTACGGCCCGCCGCCCTTGGTGCCCGGACATCTTCTGATCCGCCGGTCCTCGTCACACGCGCGGGCCGCCGACCGTCAGGTTTGCGTACGGGGGTACGGACGGACGGCACGGACGAGGGAGCACGGGATGAACAGCACGGCGGAGACCCGGTCTGCGGACACCGCGTACCTGGCGGCGCGCTTCGAGGAGAAGCGCGGGCACCTTCGGGCGGTGGCCTACCGGATGCTCGGCTCGCTCAGCGAGGCGGAGGACGCCGTGCAGGAGGCGTGGTTCCGGCTCGACCGCTCGGACACCGGAGAGGTGGAGAACCTGGGCGGCTGGCTGACCACCGTCGTCGCCCGGGTCTGCCTGGACCAGCTGCGCACCCGCAAGGCGCGCCGCGAGGAGTCCCTGGACAGCCCGGTGTTCAGCTCCCCGGAGCCGCTGCTGAGCGGTCCGGAAGGGCTGGACCCGGAGCAGGAGGTGCTGCTCGCGGACTCGGTGGGGCTCGCGCTGCTCGTCGTGCTGGAGCAGCTGGCGCCGGCCGAGCGGCTGGCCTTCGTACTGCACGACATGTTCGGGGTGCCCTTCGACGAGATCGCGCCGATCGTGGAGCGTACGCCCGCGGCGGCACGGCAGTTGGCGAGCCGGGCGCGGCGCCGGGTGCAGGGCGGCGCACCGGCGCCGGACCGGGACCTGCGGCGCCAGCGCGAGGTGGTCGGGGCCTTCATGGCGGCTTCGCGCGGCGGGGACTTCGAGGGCCTGATCGCGGTGCTGGATCCGGACGTGGTGCTGCGGGTGGACCTGGAGGAGACGGCGCTCGGCGCGTGGGCGGTGGCCCGGCAGGCGCTCACCTTCGCGCGGATGGCGCCGTACGCGCGGCGGGCGCTGGTCAACGGGGCGCCGGGCATCGTCACGATCCCGCCGGGCGGCAAGGCGGTCGCGGTCATGGGGTTCACGGTGAGCGGCGGCCGTATCGTCGCGATCGACATCCTGGCGGATCCGGCGGGGCTGGACCGCATCGACGTCACCGTTCTGGAGAACTGAGGACTGGGGTTTTGAAGCAAGTGGATGGGACTTCGGTGGACTTGACCGCGACGGTGGCGGCCCTGCGTACGGCGGGTTGCGTCTTCGCGGAGGAGGAGGCGGAGCTGCTGGCGGGCGCCGCCGCCGACGAAGTGCACCTGGCGGGTCTGGTGGCCCGCAGGGCGGCCGGGGAACCGCTGGAACACGTGGTGGGCTGGGCCGAGTTCTGCGGGCTTCGCATGGCGGTGGGGGAGGGGGCCTTCGTGCCGCGCCGGCGCACCGAGTTCCTGGTGCAGGAGGCGGTGGCGCTGGCCCGGCCGGGTGCGGTGGTGCTGGACCTGTGCTGCGGGGTCGGCGCGCTGGGCGCGGCGGTGGCGGCCTCGGTGCCGGGCGGCGGCGGTGTGGAGCTGCACGCGGCGGACATCGACCCGGTGGCGCTGGCCTACGCGCGGCGCAATGTGGCGCCGTACGGGGGCGCGGTGTGGGAGGGCGACCTGTACGACCCGCTCCCGGCGGCCCTGCGGGGGCGGGTGGACGTCCTGGTGGTCAACGCCCCGTACGTCCCGACGGCCGAGATCGCCCTGCTGCCTGCGGAGGCCCGTGACCACGAGCCGCTGACCTCCCTGGACGGCGGTGCGGACGGCCTCGACCTGCACCGGCGCATCGCGGCCGGGGCCCTGCCCTGGCTCGCCCCGGGGGGCCGGCTGCTGATCGAGACGAGCGCCCGCCAGTCGCCGGTCACGGCCTCGGCCCTGTCGTCGGCGGGGCTGACGGTCCACGCGGTCACCTCGGAGGAGTACTACGCGACGGTGATCATCGCGTCCCGCCCCTCGGGTGCGTGATGTTGCAAGCGACTGCTTGCAATAGTTAGCGCCATCGGGCAGGATCGAGGCATGGCATCGCTCAACGTCGGAAATCTCGGCGAATACCTGCGCGAGCAGCGCAGGCAGGCTCAGCTCTCGCTGCGGCAACTGGCCGACGCGGCCGGGGTGTCGAACCCCTACCTGAGCCAGATCGAGCGCGGGCTGCGCAAGCCGTCCGCGGACATCCTGCAGCAACTGGCCAAGGCGCTGCGGATCTCCGCAGAGACGCTGTACGTGCAGGCCGGGATCCTGGACGAGCGGGACCGGGACGAGGTGGAGACGCGGGCCGCGATCCTCGCCGATCCGTCGATCAACGAGCGGCAGAAGCAGGTGCTGCTCCAGATCTACGAGTCGTTCCGCAAGGAGAACGCCCTCGACGCCGAACCGGCTGAACCGGCAGACCCGGCAGACCCGGCAGACCCGGCTGAACCGGCAGACCCGGCCGGTCCGGCCGGCGCCGGCGACGCGATGCCCCCTACGCCCACGAACTGAACCGTGATCCGGGAGGACCAAGCACATGGCCATCGCCGATGACCTGAAGAAGACCCTCACCGACCCCACCCCGCTCTACTTCGTCGCCGGCACCGCCGACCTCGCCGCCCAGCAGGCCAAGAAGGTGCCCGGGCTCATCGAGCAGCTGCGCGCCGAGGCCCCGGCGCGCATCGACGCCGTGCGGAACACCGACCCGAAGGCCGTGCAGGAGAAGGCCAAGGAGGCGCAGGAGGCGGTCACCGCCAAGGTCGCCGAGGTGCTCGGCTCGATCGACCCGAAGAAGCTCGGGGAGACCGCCCAGGACCTGGCGCTGCGCGGGGTCGGCGTTGCCGCCGAGTACGCCGTGAAGGCCAAGGAGACCTACGACAAGGTCGCCGAGCACGGTGAGCAGGCCGTACGGGCCTGGCGCGGCGAGGTCTCCGAGGAGATCGTCGACATTGCCGTCGCCGTCGAGCCGGAGCCCGAGCAGGCCGCCGCCGAGCAGTCCGCCGCCGAGCCGGCCGCCGAGGAGAAGCCCGTGGCGAAGAAGGCCGCCACCCGCAAGACGGCGGCCAAGAAGGCCGCCGTCGAGCCGGCCGACGAGAGCTGACCGGCGTGACGACGGACCGGGCACCCGAGGGGTGCCCGGTCCGTTGTAGTTTGCGAGAGCGGCTCTGCCGGTAGCGTGGAGACAAGTGGCATCAGGCGCGAGAAGGCGGTCAGGCGATGTTGATGAACGGGTTCGACGAGGGAGTTCTCCCGCTGCTCGGGTTCGCCATGCTGGCGCTGGCCGTCGTGGCCTTCGTCCTCGCACTGCTGGCGCGCGAGGACGCGTACCGCGCCGCCGAGAAGCAGACCAAGACGTTCTGGCTGGTCATCCTCGGCATCACGGTCGTCGTGGACTTCTTCCTCGGGATGCTCTTCCTGCAGATCGCGGGCCTGGTGGCCACCATCGTGTTCTTCGTCGACGTGCGCCCGGCCCTCAAGCAGGTGTCCGGCGGCGGCCGCCGCAAGGGCGGCAGCAGCAGCGACGGACCGTACGGGCCGTACAACGGCGGGCGGTAGCCCGCGGCCGGGGGCCGTGGCCGAGGGTCCGCAGGCGAGGGTCCGAGGGTCCGCAGCCGAGCGCCCGTGACCGGGGGCGCCCCGCCCTCGCGCGTCAGCCCTCGGCGCGGGAGAGCAGGACCACGGCGACGTCGTCCGTGAGCTCGCCGCCGTTGAGGCGGCGGGCCTCGGTGACCGAGGCCTCCAGGAGGCCCTCGCCGCTCAGACCGGAGTCCAGGTGCCGGTTGATCATCTCGACCATGCCCTCCTGGCCGAGCCGCTCCCGGCCCTCGCCGATCCGGCCCTCGATCAGCCCGTCGGTGTAGAGCATCAGGCTCCAGGTGCCGCCCAGCTCCACCTGCCGGCGCGGCCAGCGGGCCCGGGGCAGCAGCCCGAGCGCGGGGCCGCTGTTCTCGTACGGGAGCAGCCGCGCGGGGCGGCCGGGCCGCGATATCAGCGGCGCCGGATGGCCCGCCAGGCACAGGCCCGCCCGACGGCCGTCGGGTGCGATATCCACCGTGCAGAGCGTCGCGAAGATCTCCTCGCAGGGCCGCTCCACCTCCAGGACCTCCTGGAGGGTGGAGAGCAGGTCGTCACCGCACAGCCCGGCCAGGGTCAGGGCGCGCCAGGCGATGCGGAGCTCCACGCCCAGGGCCGCCTCGTCGGGGCCGTGGCCGCAGACGTCGCCGATCATGGCGTGGACCGTGCCGTCGGGGGTGCGGACGGTGTCGTAGAAGTCCCCGCCGAGCAGGGCCCGGCTGCGTCCGGCGTGGTAGCGGGCGGCGAAGCGGAGGTCGGAGCCCTCCAGGAGGGGGTTGGGGAGCAGCCCGCGTTCCAGGCGGGCGTTCTCCTGGGCGCGCAGTTTCGATTCTGCGAGCTTGTACTGGGCGGTGTCCGCCCGCTTTCTCTCCACGGCGTAGCGGATGGCGCGGCTGAGCAGGCGGCCGTCGAGCTCGTCGCGGAAGAGGAAGTCCTGGGCGCCGACTCGTACGGCCTCGGCCGCGCGCTCGGCATCGTCCTCGCAGGTGAGGACGAGGACGGCGTGGCGGGGGGCGATGCGGAGCACCTGGCGCAGGTTGTCCAGCCGGTCGGTGGCGTCCGCGGTGCGGGCCGGGCCCGCGGCGGGGCCGGCGGGCAGGGAGAGGTCGAGCAGGACGCAGTGCACGTCGGGCGTGAGCAGGCGCTCGGCCTCGGTGAGGTTGCGGGCGGTGCGCAGCCGGATGCGGTGGCCGTCGGCGTCGAGGATCTCGGGGACGGTGAGCCCGCCCGCGGGGTCGTCTTCGATCACCAGCAGGGTGAGGGAGGGCGTGGCGGCGGCCGGGGCCGTCGCAGCTGCCGTGACAGGGGGTGCGGTGGCGTACGGAAGGGCCTGACCGCTCTCCGTGGCCGGGAATTCCCTCTGCCGCGGTACGGGTACGGGCATCGTCTCCGGTTCCTTCCCTCCCCCCGGGGGTGCGCTCGTCCGGGCGACCCTAGCGGTACGGGCACGGTGAGCGGAATGCCGTTCTTGGCCAGGGCCTCCGTCATATGCCGTTATCGCGGGGGAAAACCTGCTCAACCGAATGACCAACGTCACGGCGGCGCCGCAGTTCGTCCCGCCTGACGAGACGTACGGGACGCCGCCGTGGTTGCCTCCGGGGCGCGGCCGGCGGAGGCGGACCCCCGATCGGCCCGCCGGCCCCCGGCGCCCGACGCGGCCCCCGTGCCCGACCCGCCGACCGCCCGACCGCCCGACCCGCCGACTCCCCGCGCCCGGCGGCGCCGGCTACGCGTCCGGCCGGACGACCGCCTTGATCGGCATGGAGCCCGCGCCCGCCAGGGTGACGTTGCGCCCCGGCCGCGGCGCGTGGATGATCGCGCCGTCGCCGACGTACAGCCCGACGTGGCTCGCGTCGTCGAAGTAGATGATCAGGTCGCCGGGCCGCATGTCCTTGATCGCGACCTTCGGCAGCAGCCGCAGCTGCTCCTGAGAGGTCCGCGGGATCGTCCGGCCCGCCGTCAGCCACGCCTGCGAGGTCAGCCCCGAGCAGTCGAAGGCGCCGGGCCCCTCGGCGCCCCAGATGTACGGCTTGCCTATCTGCGCCGAGGCGAACTGGACCGCCCGCTTGCCCGCGTCGGTGGCCAGGCCGTGGACGTCCTTGAGCACGCCCGTCGACAGCCACGCCGTCTGGGCCCGGTACTGGGCCTCCTGCTCCAATTGCAGCAGCCGGGCCTTCTCCTCGGCCTCCAGCTTGCTCTCCAGCTCCTCCGCGGCCTTGATCTTCTGCTCGATCTCCCGCTTCGAGGTCTCCTGCTTGATCCGGTTCGCCTCCAGCGCCTCCCACTGCGCGCTCGCGTCCTTCGCGTACTGCTGCAAGTCGCTCTGGGTCCGGTTCAGTTCGGAGAGCAGGTCGGAGGTGGCCTTCTCGCCCTGGCGCAGCCGGTCCGCCCCGTCGAGGAACTGGGTCGGGCTGTTGCTCAGCGCCAGCTTCGAGCCCGGCGGCAGGCCGCCCGAGCGGTACTGGGCGCGGGCCGCCGCGCCCGCGCGGTTCTTCAGTGCGGCGATCCGCTCCTGGCCGGCCACGACCTGGTTGGCGATCTCGACGATCTTGGCGGACTGGGTCCTGGTCTCGCTCTCGGCGAGGTTGTAGGCGTCCGTGGCGGTGCCCGCCTGGCGGAAGAGGTCCTCTATCTCCTTGCGGACCTGCTCCAGGGACTTCGCGCCCGGATCGGGCGTCGGCGCGGCGAAGGCCGTCCCGACCGTGAGGCCGGGTGCGGTCAGTATCGCCAGCGCGCACAGCAGTGTGAGAGCGGTCGCACCCTTCCGTCGCTTCACGGTCCCCATGGTTCCCCCAGACGCCCCGACATCACTCGACATCAGATCTGACTATTGGTCAGTAACTTGCCATTGCCTTCGGGATGGTGCCACGAGTCGGTGAATTCCGACACCCATGGGGGTGTCCATCCGGTCTTGTCCCTCCCCCGAGGGCTCTCTCCGGACCCCGCCCAACGTCCCCTCCGGCGCTCCCTCCAACGCCCCGTCCGCCCATCCCCGACGTCTCAACGGGCCGTCCGCGCCCCCGGTTCCCCGACACGCCGCCTTCACTCCGCCGGGCGCAACGCCTCCCAGCGCACCGTCAGTTCCCCCTGCCGCCACCGCCCCGGCCCGTCCGCCAGCGGCCACGCGCCGGACAGGGCCCGCGCCGTGCGGATCCAGCGCTGCCGCGCGCCGTACGAGGCGTACGGCGCGGCCGCCGCCCACGCCCGGTCGAAGTCCCGCAGGAACGCGTGCACCGGCTCACCCGGCACGTTCCGGTGGATCAGCGCCTTCGGCAGCCGCTCCGCCAGGTCCGACGGACGCTCCAGCGACCCCAGCCGCGTCGCGAAGGTCACCGTGCGCGGCCCCTCCGGGCCCAGCGCCACCCACACGTGCCGCCGCCCGATCTCGTCGCAGGTCCCCTCGACCAGCAGCCCGCCCGGGGCGAGGCGCGCGCACAGCCGCTCCCACACCGCTGCCACCTGCTCCTCGTCGTACTGGCGCAGTACGTTCGCCGCGCGGATCAGCGCCGGGCGCTCCCCGCCCTCCAGCGGGACCTCGAAGCCGCCGTGCCGGAAGGTCAGCCCGTCCCGCTCGTACGGCTTCGCGCCCGCGACCCGCGCCGGTTCGATCTCGATGCCGACCACCCGTACCCGCGGAGCCGCCTCACGCAGCCGGGCCAGCAGCTCCACCGCCGTCCACGGAGCGGCTCCGTAGCCCAGGTCCACCGCCACCGGCGCGTCCGCACGGCGCAGCGCCGCCCCGTGCGTCGCCGCGATCCAGCGGTCCATGCGGCGCAGGCGGTTCGGGTTCGTCGTCCCACGCGTCACCGTGCCCACAGGGCGGCCGGGGGGAGGGGTACTGCGGGAGGCCATGGGCCGAGAGTAAGCGGAGCACTCCCGCCGGATAAAAAACCGGCAAACCGAGCAGGAAACCGCGCGCTCCCGGAATGCGGGGCACCGCCATCCGGGTTGCACTCCAAGAAGAGCGCCGACCGCGCTCCCGCAGCCGTGCCCAGCTGTACCCCAGCGCCCGTCGAGCCGGCCGTCGTCCGAGCGAGAGGAACTGCTCCCTTGAGCCAGTACGTGTCCCGCCTCGGCGGCAGCCTCAGCGGCCGCATCGCAGCCGCCCGCTCCACCCGCCACGACCCGCCCCGGCTGCGCCTGCCGGCCGTCGGCAGCCACCGCAAGCCGCGCCGCGTCGCCATGCTCAGCGTGCACACCTCACCGCTGCACCAGCCCGGCACCGGCGACGCCGGCGGCATGAACGTCTACATCGTCGAACTCGCCAAGCGCCTCGCCGCGATCAACATCGAGGTCGAGATCTTCACCCGCGCCACCACCGGCGGCCTGCCGCCCGCGGTCGAGCTGGCCCCCGGCGTCCTCGTGCGCCACGTGGACGCGGGCCCGTACGAAGGCCTCGCCAAGGAGGAGCTCCCGGCCCAGCTGTGCGCCTTCACCCACGGCGTGATGCAGGCCTGGGCCGGCCACCGGCCCGGCTACTACGACCTCGTCCACTCCCACTACTGGCTCTCCGGCCACGTCGGCTGGCTCGCCGCCGAGCGCTGGGGCGTCCCGCTCGTCCACGCCATGCACACCATGGCCAAGGTCAAGAACGCCGCCCTGGCCGAGGGCGACACCCCCGAGCCCGCCGCCCGCGTCATCGGCGAGACCCAGATCGTCTCCGCCGCCGACCGGCTCATCGCGAACACCGCCGAAGAGGCCGACGAGCTCGTCCGGTACTACGAGGCCGACCCCGCCAAGGTGGCCGTCGTCCACCCCGGCGTGAACCTCGACCGCTTCACCGTCGCCGACGGCCGCGCCGCCGCCCGGGCCCGCCTGGGCCTGCCGCAGGACGCCGTCATCCCGCTCTTCGCCGGGCGCATCCAGCCGCTCAAGGCCCCCGACATCCTGCTGCGCGCCGTCGCCGAGCTGGTGGACCGCGATCCCTCGCTGCGCTCGCGCCTGTTCGTACCGGTGGTGGGAGGCCCCAGCGGCAGCGGGCTCGCCAAGCCGGAGGGGCTGCAGAAACTCGCCGCCAAGCTCGGCATCGCCGACCTCGTGCACTTCCACCCGCCGGTGCGCCAGGACCAGCTCGCCGACTGGTTCCGGGCGGCGTCCGTGCTGGTCATGCCCTCGTACAGCGAGTCCTTCGGGCTGGTCGCGATAGAGGCCCAGGCCACCGGCACGCCGGTCCTCGCGGCCGCCGTCGGCGGGCTGCCCGTGGCCGTCAACGACGGCGTGACGGGCATCCTCGTACCCGGCCACGACCCGGTCGACTACGCCCGCGAGCTGCGCCGCTTCGTCGACGACCCGCAGCTCGCGGACCGGATGGGCGCCGAGGCCGCCCGGCACGCGCAGTTCTTCGGGTGGGACACCGCCGCGAGCGGGACCGCGGACGTGTACACGGCTGCGATGCATGATCATCGGCGTCGCGTACGCTCCCACCATGGCTGACACCGCCGACACCACCGGGATCACCGGGATCATCGAGACCACGCTGGCCGGCGCGGAGCTGAGCTGGGAGAGCCCCGGGCCGGGCTCGTACGTCGTCCAGCTCCCCGGCACCCGCAAGCTGTCCACCACCTGCGCGCTGCGGGTCGGCAAGCACTCGCTGTCGGTCAACGCCTTCGTGATCCGCCACCCCGACGAGAACGAGGCGGGCGTCCACCGCTGGCTGCTGGAGCGCAACCTCAAGCTGTACGGGATGGCCTACGCCGTGGACCGCCTCGGCGACGTCTACCTGACGGCCCGGCTCCCGCTGTCCGTGGTCACCCCGCAGGACCTGGACCAGCTGCTCGGAACGGTCCTGGAGGCGGCGGACGGTGCCTTCAACACCCTGCTGGAGCTGGGCTTCGCGAGCGCCATCCGCCGCGAGTACGAGTGGCGGGTGTCGCGGGGCGAGCCGACCTACAACCTCGACGCCTTCAAGCACCTCACCCGGCCGACGGCCTGACCTAGGGGCCGGTGGTGGCCGCGGCTTCGGCCCCGGCGGCCTTGGCCTTGGCCTTGGCGGTGGACGCGTCGAGCACCGGAACCTCCTCGGGCGGCAGGTTGCGCATCAGCAGCCAGTAGCCGAGCCCGGCCACCGTGCCCAGGGCGGCCGTCGCCCCCCACAGCCAGCCCGCCCCGAAGCGGTCGATCACCCCGCCCGCCAGCAGCGGCGCGATCAGCGAGGCCACCGCCCAGGACAGCGTGTACATCCCCTGGTAGCGGCCGCGCCCGTGCAGCGGGGAGAGCCGCGCGACCAGGCCCATCTGGGTCGGCGAGTTGATGATCTCGGCCAGCGTCCACACGCAGACGGTCAGCGCGAGCACCCCGATCGAGCCGCCGAAGGCCGTGAGCCCGAACCCGTACCCCGCGAGCAGCGCGGAGATCACCAGCAGCTTCTGCGGGTCGCGGTGCTCGATGAACCGCGTGACCGGGATCTGCAGTACGACGATCATCACGCCGTTGACGGCGGACACCAGGCCGTAGTCCGAGGTGGAGAAGCCCGCCGCGCCCATCGCCAGCGGCAGCCCGAACATCCCCTGCATGAAGATCAGCGAGATCAGGAACGACAGCCCGACCACACCCATGTAGCGGCCGTCGCGCAGCACCGTGCCCAGCCCGACCTCCGCCTCGGCCGCCTCCGCGGCCGCGTCGCCCTTCTCGGGCCGCGACTCGGGCAGCTTCACGTACACGAGGACCGCGCAGGCGAGCGTCAGCGCCGCCTCGCCCAGGAAACCGGCCAGGTAGCTGTACTGGGCGACGAAGCCGGCGACGGCGGCGGAGATCGCGAAGCCGAGGTTGATGGCCCAGTAGTTCAGCGCGAACGCCCGCACCCGGTCCTCGGGGCGGACGATGTCGGCCATCATCGCCTGCACGGCCGGCCGCGACGCGTTCGACGTCATGCCGACCAGCATCGCTACCGCCGCGATGGCCGCCGGCTCCTTCATGAACCCCAGCAGCGCCACCGAGAAGGCCGTCGAGGCCTGCGCCGCCATCAGCGTGGGCCGCCGCCCCAGCCGGTCCGTCATCACGCCCGCGACGAGCGAGGACACCACACCGCCGAGCCCGTGCAGAGCCACCACAAGTCCCGCGAACGAGGCCGAATAGCCCCGCTCCAGGGTCAGGTACAAGGTCATGAATGTGGCGACGAAGGCCCCGAGCCGGTTGATCAGCGTGCTCGTCCACAGCCACCAGAAAGCGCGGGGCAGACCCGACACGCTCTCCTGCGCGGCCCGTCTCAAGGTGTCAACGGACATACGGAATCCCCCCGGCGGTGTAAGTGTCCCTGCGGCTCTTGGGACCCTACGTATAGCCGTCCTCCAGGGCCACTCGATTGACGTCTGGTGTCAATCGGCCGCCGTGCACACCGCGCGCGAGCGCCCCGGGCCGTCCATTAGGCTCGTACGCATGGCCGACGCACCGTACAAGCTGATCCTGCTCCGTCACGGCGAGAGCGAGTGGAACGCGAAGAACCTGTTCACCGGCTGGGTGGACGTCAATCTCAACGAGAAGGGCGAGAAGGAGGCGGTCCGCGGCGGTGAGCTGCTCAAGGACGCCGGCCTGCTCCCCGACGTCGTGCACACCTCGCTCCAGAAGCGCGCGATCCGCACCGCGCAGATGGCGCTCGAGGCGGCCGACCGTCACTGGATCCCGGTCCACCGCTCCTGGCGCCTCAACGAGCGCCACTACGGCGCCCTCCAGGGCAAGGACAAGGCCCAGACCCTCGCCGAGTTCGGCGAGGAGCAGTTCATGCTGTGGCGCCGCTCGTACGACACCCCGCCGCCGGCGCTCGAGGACGGCACGGAGTTCTCCCAGTCCGAGGACCCGCGCTACGCGACCATCCCGCCGGAGCTGCGCCCCAACACGGAGTGCCTCAAGGACGTCGTCGTCCGCATGCTGCCGTACTGGTACGACGGCATCGTCCCGGACCTGCTGGCCGGCCGCACGGTCCTGGTCGCCGCGCACGGCAACTCCCTGCGCGCCCTGGTCAAGCACCTGGACGGCGTCTCCGACGAGGCCATCGCGGGCCTGAACATCCCCACCGGCATCCCGCTCGCCTACGAGCTGGACGCCGACTTCAAGCCCCTCAACCCGGGCGGCACCTACCTCGACCCGACCGCCGCCGCGGCCGCGATCGAGGCGGTCAAGAACCAGGGCAAGAAGTAACCGTCCGACACGCCCCACAGCGTGCGAAGGGCCCCGGCCGAGGGAATCGGGCGGGGCCCTTCGCGTGCGTCGGGCCGGGCGCGGGCGGGGTCAGCCGCCGCACTGGCAGGGGGCGCCGGACTGGCAGCCGCAGCCGCAGCCCGAGCCGCAGCCGCAGGCGGCGAGCAGCGGGAGGCGCAGCGACTCCGGCTGCTGCGCCTCGTGCTCGGGGGTGATGGGGACGGGGGAATCGGGCATGGTTCCTCCTCGCGGGCGGCGTACACGACCCGGTACGACGGACCGCCCTCGCCCTCATTCATGCCCAGCCGCACCGGCGCGTCAACGGCGCATTGGGGCAGACGCGCCGGTGCGGCCCGTCAGGCGCCCTCGACCTGCGTCGGCGCCTGGAGCTCGTCCGCGTGCTCGCCCGTCACCAGGTAGACGACGCGCTTGGCCACCGACACCGCGTGGTCCGCGAAGCGCTCGTAGTAGCGGCCCAGCAGCGTCACGTCGACGGCCGTCTCGATGCCGTGCTTCCAGCGGTCGTCCATCAGGTGCTGGAACAGCGTGCGGTGCAGCTGGTCCATCTCGTCGTCGTCCTGCTCCAGCTGGAGCGCCAGGTCGACGTCCTTCGTGATGATGACCTCGGCGGCCTTCGCCATCAGGCGCTGCGCCAGCTGCCCCATCTCCAGGATGGTCGCGTGCAGGTCGCGCGGCACCGCCGTGTCCGGGAAGCGCAGCCGGGCCAGCTTCGCCACGTGCTGCGCCAGGTCGCCGGAGCGCTCCAGGTCGGCGCTCATCCGCAGCGAGGTGACCACGATGCGCAGGTCCGTGGCGACCGGCTGCTGCCGGGCCAGCAGGGCGATGGCCCGCGCCTCCAGGTCGTGCTGCAGGTCGTCGACCTTCTGGTCGGCGGCGATGACGCTCTCGGCGAGCTTCAGGTCGGCGTCGAGCATGGACGTCGTGGCCCGCCCGATCGCGGAACCGACGAGCCGGGCCATCTCGACCAGGCCTTCTCCGATCGAGTCCAGTTCCTCGTGATACGCGTCCCGCATGTCTCGTGTCCCTCTCTTGACCACTGCAACTACCGCGCTGCTGCGCTACTGCCCGGGGGCCGGGCGCCGGGGCGGCCTCTTGCCCCCACGTTGACACGTTGACCCGCGAACGAGACCGACTCCGGCATCCCAAGTGAATCAACCCCGTCCCCAGGGTGAACTCTGGGCGACGACTGTTCGAGGTGCCACCCGAACGGCTGTGGAAGTGTCGTCGCGCCTGCTTAACCTGGATGCATGGACGTGAACGCGGCGGTCGCCGCAGCTGCAGCGATCGCCGGTCTTTGCACCGGCGTCATCGCGATGCTGGCGTTCCGCTGGAGCGAGCGCGACCAGGCCCGCCCCACCCGGAGCTCCATGCGCCCCGACATCAATGCGGTGCTCCCGCCCGGCGTGGACACCGTCCTCTCCGTACTGCGCTCCTCCGCCGTCGTGCTCGACGAGGGCGACGCGGTGGTCAAGGCCAGCTCGGCGGCGTACGCCCTCGGCCTGGTCCGCGGCGGCAAGCTGGCCGTGGAGCCGATGCTCCACATGGCCCGCGACACCCGCCGCGACGGGGAGATACGCCAGGTCGAGCTGGACCTGCCCCGGCGCGGCACCGGCCGCGGCGAGGCCCTCGCCGTCTCGGCGCGCGTCGCCCCGCTCGGCTCCCGCCTGGTGCTCCTCCTGGTCGAGGACCTCACCGAGGCCCGCCGCATCGAGGCCGTACGGCGCGACTTCGTCGCCAACGTGTCCCACGAGCTGAAGACCCCGGTCGGCGCGATCTCCCTGCTGTCGGAGGCCGTCATGGACGCCTCCGACGACCCCGAGGCGGTCACCCGCTTCGCCGGCCGCATGCAGATCGAGGCCGCCCGGCTGATCAGCCTCGTACAGGAGCTGATCGACCTCTCCCGGGTACAGAACGACGACCCCCTGGAGGACGCCGAGCCCGTAAGAGTGGACACGCTCGTCGCGGAGGCCGTCGACCGCTGCCGCCACACGGCGTCCGCGAAACAGATCACCATGGCCGCCGGCGGCACCGCCGACCTGCGGGTATGGGGCCACCGGGGACAGCTCGCCGCCGCCCTCGGGAACCTGGTCGAGAACGCCGTCAACTACAGCCCGGCCCGTACCCGCGTCGGCATCGCCGCTCGCCGGGTCACCGCGCCGGGTGGAGACTTGATCGAGATCGCCGTGACCGACCAGGGCATCGGCATCCCGGAAAAGGACCGCGAGCGCATCTTCGAGCGCTTCTACCGCGTGGACCCGGCCCGCTCCCGTGCCACGGGAGGAACCGGCCTGGGCCTTGCGATCGTGAAGCACGTAGCCGCTTCGCACGGCGGGGAGGTGTCGGTATGGAGCTCGGAGGGCCAGGGCTCCACGTTCACCCTGCGACTCCCCGAAGCAGCCTCGCCGGCCCCGGCGAGGGCCCCCGCACCCTCCGCCTCCCTGCTCGAAACAGAAACAGCACCAGCCATTCCTGCCCCGGAGGTCCTTCCGTGACCCGAGTGCTCGTCGTCGAGGATGAGGAATCCTTCAGCGACGCCCTGTCCTACATGCTCCGCAAGGAGGGCTTCGAGGTCGCCATCGCGGCGACCGGGCCCGACGGGCTCGACGAGTTCGAGCGCAACGGCGCCGACCTCGTCCTCCTCGACCTGATGCTCCCCGGCCTGCCGGGTACGGAGGTCTGCCGGCAGCTGCGCGGCCGCTCCAACGTCCCCGTCATCATGGTGACCGCCAAGGACAGCGAGATCGACAAGGTCGTCGGGCTGGAGATAGGAGCCGACGACTACGTCACGAAGCCCTTCTCCTCGCGTGAGCTGGTCGCCCGCATCCGCGCGGTCCTGCGCCGCCGCGGCGAGCCGGAAGAGGTCACCCCGGCGGCCCTGGAGGCGGGGCCCGTACGGATGGACGTCGACCGCCACGTGGTCACCGTCGCCGGAGCCAAGGTGGACCTCCCGCTGAAGGAGTTCGACCTGCTGGAGATGCTGCTGCGCAACGCGGGCCGCGTACTGACCCGCATGCAGCTGATCGACCGGGTCTGGGGCGCCGACTACGTCGGTGACACCAAGACCCTCGACGTCCACGTCAAGCGCCTGCGCGCCAAGATCGAGCCGGACCCGGGCGCGCCGCGCTACCTGGTCACGGTCCGCGGCCTCGGCTACAAGTTCGAGCCGTAAGCCTGCCGCGGCGGGTCGGACCCGACTGCCGGCCGGAGGCCGGCGCAGCGTCCCGACGCCCGGGAGGCCCCTCGGGGCCGACCGGCGCGAGGGGCGCACGCGGAGGGGGGTTCGAGCCGGACCCGGGCGCGCCGCGCTACCTGGTCACGGTCCGCGGCCTCGGCTACAAGTTCGAGCCGTAAGCCTGCCGCGGCGGGTCGGACCCGACTGCCGGCCGGAGGCCGGCGCAGCGTCCCGACGCCCGGGAGGCCCCTCGGGGCCGACCGCCGCAGTTCGACCGGTACGAGGAAGGGCCCCCACCCGCGGTGCGGATGGGGGCCCTTCCTCATGCTGCGTGCCTCAGTGGCCGGTGCCCGTGGAGGCCGAGCCGGACGGGCTGCCCGAGGGGGACCCGGCGTGGCTGCCCGACGCGGAGCCGGACGGCGAACCCGACGGCGAACCGGAGGGCGAGCCCGACGGCGAGCCCGAGGGGCTGCCCGACGGGGTGGCGCCGGCGGCCGGGGGCGCCTCGGTCGGGCCGTGGCCGGAGTACATGCCGGTGGCGGGGACGACGAAGGCCTCGAGCTCCACGTCGCCCGTGGAGCTCAGCTGGAAGACGACCTTCTGCGCGTTGCCGTCCTCGACGGCCTCGCGGCCGGACTCGATCACGGCGGACGCGTTGCCCTTGCCGCCGAGCACCACGGACCCGCCGGCCGGCACGATGACCTTGCTCGCCCCGGCGGCGGGCTTCAGCACGACCTTGCCCTTGCCACCCGGGAGGGTGATGGCGTCGAGCGTCTGCTCCTTGGCGCCGGAGTTGAAGAGCGTCGCCGTCACGGCGGCCGGGCCCTTCGCGTCCAGCTTGGCCTGGGTGATCACGAGCGCGTTCTGGACCTTGATGTCGCCCTTGGTGACGGCGGCGTTGTCCGGCCTGATCTGGAGGGTCTGAGCGTCATTGCCCGCACCGCATGCGGCCAGCGAGGCGATCGAGAACACGACGGCGGTGGCGGCGAGGGCACCGCGTCGAAGGCTGCGGCTCACGGCGGCGGCATCTCCTTGGACGTACGGAACGGAAGGATGGACTCCCCCAGCTACCGCTGGGAGTGCCCCCTGGAACGGCCGAGGTAAAGCCGCCCTAAGGGTGTGTCAGCGCGCTTAGGTTACCGAGCCGCCGCCCCGCCCCCGCACCCGACCCTCCGCAGCACACGGGCGGCCGTGCCGCGGCTACCCGATCTTGCATTCCGCGTGCCGTTCATGTGTCGCTCGCATATCGTGCGCGGGCCGCCGGGTGATCAATTCCCGGATTCCTTCGAACGCCGCCCCGTGATCAATTCCGGATTGGGCCGGAACCCGCTCCGTACGGGTGGTCGCCAGTCGAACGGAGTAGTTCGGTTTCGTGGCTTCGAAACCGGCAAATCGGGACGTACGTCACGTTGGCGCGGCAGTCCGCCGACCGCGGCGCGGCCGTTTCGGGTGGTCCGCGCAGCGCCTCCGACCTGCGAATACCCCCTTCCAGAAGGCCTCCGCAGCACGTTCGTGTCGCTGTTGTCAAGCCCCGAGATGTGCCCTGACCTGCGAAAACGCCATTCATAACAGTCGGTTCTCGTGTTACCCTGGATAGCCACGGAAGGGGTACCTGTCACATGACGTTCAAGGTTGGCGACACCGTGGTCTATCCCCATCACGGGGCCGCGCTGATCGAGGCCATCGAAACTCGCCAGATCAAAGGCGTGGACAAGACCTACTTGGTGCTCAAGGTCGCCCAGGGCGACCTGACGGTTCGTGTGCCTGCGGACAATGCGGAGTTCGTCGGCGTTCGCGACGTAGTCGGCCAGGACGGGCTGGACCGGGTCTTCGAGGTGCTTCGTGCACCGTATGCAGAAGAGCCGACGAACTGGTCCCGGCGCTACAAGGCAAATCTGGAGAAGCTCGCTTCTGGCGATGTCATCAAGGTCGCCGAAGTGGTGCGTGACCTGTGGCGTCGTGAGCGCGAGCGCGGACTGTCCGCGGGTGAGAAGCGCATGCTCGCGAAGGCGCGTCAGATCCTGGTGAGCGAGCTCGCGCTCGCCGAGAACACCAACGAGGACAAGGCCGAGGCCCTCCTCGACGAGGTGCTCGCGTCCTGACGCGAGAGGCCGTTCAGTCGCACGGTGTTCATGCAGTTGTGCCGCGGTGCCCGATGACAAGCCCTCTCCTCCACGAGGGGGCTGTTGCCGGGCGCTGCGGCATGTCTGTACCCAGAAACTTTTTCCGCACTTTTCGCACCCACCACTGGCGTGCCGGGTCCGGGCAGCCGGCTCGACCGGTCGTCACGGAAGGGGCGAGGGCGTCGCACCCGGCACCCTTCAGGCCATACCCATGTCGGCCGAAGTCACAAACCTGGCTCGGAGCTACTGATGTCTGACGAATCGCGCCTCCACCGCACCGCCGCGGTGATCCCGGCCGCCGGCCGCGGGGTACGCCTCGGCCCCGGCGCCCCCAAGGCCCTGCGGACCCTGGGCGGCACCCCCATGCTCATCCACGCCGTCCGCGCCATGGCCCGCTCCCGCGCGGTCTCCCTCGTGGTCGTCGTCGCCCCGTCCGACGGGGCCGCCGAGGTGCGCCGCCTCCTGGACGAGCACGCCCTGCCGGACCGCACCGAGATCCTGGTCGTCCCCGGCGGGGAGACCCGCCAGGAGTCCGTGCGCGCCGGTCTGGACGCCCTCCCGGCGGACGTGACCTCCGTACTCGTCCACGATGCGGCCCGCCCGCTCGTCCCCGTGGACACCGTCGACTCCGTCGTCGAGGCCGTACGCGACGGCGCCCCCGCCGTGGTGCCGGGGCTGCCGCTGGCCGACACCGTCAAGGAGGTCGAGCCCGGCAGGCCCGGCGAGCCCGAACCGGTGGTCGCCACGCCCGAGCGGGCCCGGCTGCGCGCAGTCCAGACCCCGCAGGGCTTCGACCGCACCACCCTCGTGCGCGCGCACGAGAAGGTCGCCGTCAACGGCGACGGCGCCACCGACGACGCCGGAATGGTGGAACAGCTCGGCATCACCGTCATGGTGGTTCCCGGCCACGAAGAGGCCTTCAAGGTCACCCGCCCGCTCGACCTGGTCCTCGCCGAGGCCGTACTCGCCCGCAGGAGGGCCACCGATGCCTACTAGCTCCGCAGGTTCCGAGAGCTCCGCGGCCTCCGCGGCCTCCGCGGCTCCGGCCGTGTCCGCAGGCCGGCCGCTGCTGCCGCAGGTCGGCATCGGCACCGACGTGCACGCCTTCGAGACCGGCCGCGAGCTGTGGTGCGCCGGGCTGCTGTGGGAGGGGGAGGACGGGCTCGCCGGACACTCCGACGGCGACGTCGCCGCGCACGCCGCCTGCGACGCGCTGTTCTCCGCCGCCGGAGTCGGCGACCTCGGCGCGCACTTCGGCACCTCCCGCCCCGAGTGGTCCGGCGCCGCCGGTGCCACCCTGCTGGCCGAGGCCGCGCGGATCGTCCGCGCCGAGGGCTTCGAGATCGGCAACATCGCGATCCAGGTGATCGGCGTACGTCCCAAGATCGGCAAGCGGCGCGAGGAGGCGCAGAAGGCGCTCGCCGCGGCCGCGGGCGCCCCCGTCTCCGTCTCCGGGACCACCACCGACGGACTCGGCCTCACCGGCCGCGCCGAAGGGCTCGCGGCCATCGCCACCGCCCTGGTGTACCGGACGAACCCCGCCTGAGCGCGCCGCGGCGACGACTCGCCCGGCACCACTCGGAAAACAATCGCACCCCGCGCCCCGAAAGGGTCGCGGGGCACTGCCGGAGGCCCACTACCCTGGATGCCGTGACTATTCGCCTGTACGACACCAGCGCCCGGCAGATCCGCGATTTCGTCCCGCTCACGCCGGGCTGTGTCTCGATCTACCTCTGTGGCGCCACCGTGCAGGCCGCACCGCACATCGGGCACGTCCGCTCGTACCTGAACTTCGACATCCTGCGCCGCTGGTTCGTCTACCGCGGCCAGGACGTCACCTTCATCCGCAACGTCACGGACATCGACGACAAGATCATCGCGAAGGGCGCCGAGCAGGGCCGCCCCTGGTGGTCCATCGGTTACGAGAACGAGCGCGCCTTCAACGACGGCTACAACGCGCTGGGCTGCCTGCCGCCCACGTACGAGCCCCGCGCCACCGGTCACGTCCCCGAGATGATCGAGATGATGCGCGCCCTCATCGAGCGCGGCCACGCCTACGAGGCCGACGGCAGCGTCTACTTCGACGTGCGCTCGTACCCCGGTTACCTGCAGCTGTCGAACCAGAACATCGACGACCTGCGCCAGCCCTCCGAGGAGGGCATCACCGGCAAGCGCGACCCGCGCGACTTCGCCATGTGGAAGGCCTCCAAGCCCGGCGAGCCCGACTGGGAGACCCCGTGGGGCCGCGGCCGTCCCGGCTGGCACCTGGAGTGCTCCGCCATGGCCCACAAGTACCTGGGCAGCGCCTTCGACATCCACGGCGGCGGGCTCGACCTGATCTTCCCGCACCACGAGAACGAGATCGTCCAGGCCAAGGCCTTCGGCGACGACTTCGCGAACTACTGGCTCCACAACGCCTGGGTCACCATGTCCGGCGAGAAGATGTCCAAGTCGCTCGGCAACTCGGTCCTCGTCTCCGAGATGGTCAAGCAGTGGCGCCCCATCGTCCTGCGCTACTACCTCGGCACCCCGCACTACCGCTCGATGATCGAGTACAGCGAGGAGTCGCTGCGCGAGGCCGAGTCGGCCTTCGCGCGCATCGAGGGCTTCGTCCAGCGCGTCATCGAGAAGGCCGGCAAGACCGTCGAGCCCGCCGCCGAGGTCCCGCCCGCCTTCGCCGAGGCCATGGACGACGACCTCGGCGTCCCGCAGGCGCTCGCCATCGTCCACACCACCGTCCGCCAGGGCAACAGCGCGCTCGCCGCCGACGACAAGGAATCGGCCATCGCCCGCCTGTCGGAGGTACGGGCGATGCTGGGCATCCTCGGACTCGACCCCCTCGACCCGCACTGGGCCGGCGAGGCCGACCGCGGCGAGGACCTCCACGGCGCCGTCGACACCCTCGTACGCCTCGTCCTGGAGCAGCGCGAGTCCGCCCGCGCCCGCAAGGACTGGGCGACCGCCGACGCCATCCGCGACCAGCTCCAGCAGTCCGGTCTGGTCATCGAGGACAGCCCGACGGGGCCGCGCTGGACGCTCGGCCCCCGCTGAGCCCCCGGCACCCGGAGCAGTCCGACTGTGCCGCCCGGCGTTCAGGGCGGCACACTCTTCATACGTACATATCGCAGCACCAACGAAAACAGGTAGAGGTCATGGCCGGGAACAGCCAGCGCAGGAACCGCCGCACGTCCAACAAGAAGGGCGCGACGGTCGGCAGCGGTGGCCAGCGGCGCAAGGGCCTGGAGGGCAAGGGCCCCACGCCCAAGGCCGAGGACCGCAAGAAGCACAAGGCGAACCGCATCGCCAACGCCATGGCCCGCCAGGCCGCCAAGCGCCGCCCCGCGCCCCGCCGCGGCGGCGCCAAGGGCACGAGCGAGATGGTCGTCGGCCGCAACCCGGTCTTCGAGGCGCTGCGCGACGGCGTCCCCGCCACCACGCTGTACGTCCAGCAGTTCATCGACAACGACGAGCGCGTGCGCGAGGCCCTCCAGCTCGCCGCCCAGCGCGGCAACATCAACCTGATGGAAGCCCCGCGCCCCGAGCTCGACCGCATGACCAACGGGCTCAACCACCAGGGCCTGGTCCTCCAGGTCCCGCCGTACGAGTACGCGCACCCCGAGGACCTCACCGACGCCGCCTACGACAACGGCGAGGAGCCCCTCATCGTCGCCCTCGACGGCGTCACCGACCCGCGCAACCTCGGCGCGATCGTCCGCTCCGTCTCCGCCTTCGGCGGCCACGGCGTGGTCATCCCCGAGCGCCGCGCCGCCGGCATGACCGCCGGCGCCTGGAAGACCTCCGCCGGCACCGCCGCCCGCACTCCGGTCTCCCGCGTCACCAACCTGACCCGGGCCCTCCAGGAGTACAAGAAGTCCGGCATCACCATCGTCGGTCTCGCCGCCGAGGGCACCCACGAGGTCCAGGACCTGGAAGCGCTCGCCGGTCCCGTCGTCATCGTCGTCGGCTCCGAGGGCAAGGGCCTCGGCCGCCTCGTCGGCGAGAACTGCGACTTCCTCGTCCGCATCCCGATGCCGGGTGGCGCCGAGTCGCTGAACGCCGGTGTCGCCGCGGGCGTCGTGCTCTACGAGGCGGCCCGCCGCCGCGCCGAGGCCCCGCGCACCTGACACCCGTAGCCGGACGCCGGCGGGCCGCCCACCAGGGGCCCGCCGGCGATCCGGCCCGGGTCCTCAGTCCGCCAGGCCCGCCAGCCGGGCCCGCAGCAGCGCCACCATCGTGAACGCGTCGGTGATCCGGCCGTCCGCGGCCATGGCCTCCGCCTCCGCGAAGGTCACCACGCGCGTCCCGCGGATGCCCTCGCCGGTCGCCAGCGCCCCCACCGAGTCGATCCGCGCCGCGAAGAGCCGCACGGAGTCCCCGATCATCCCGCTGTCCGGGTGCACCACCCCGAGCGGGATCAGCTCCAGCGCCTCGGCTCCCACCTCCTCGTGCAGCTCCTTCACGGCGTTCCGCTCGCCCGTCAGGCCCCGGGTGCCGGCGCCGCGCGGGATCTCCCACTGCCACGAGCGCGGCGCGTGCCGGTAGTGCTCGATCAGCACCACCCGGCCGTCGAGCAGCGGCAGCACCACCGATCCGGGCTCGGCGGTCGCGCTCAGCGCCCGCAGGTACGTCCCCTCCCGGCCGTCGGGGAACCGCACCGGGTCGCGCAGCAGCGTCAGGTACCGGTCCTGGTAGAGGACCCCGCCCGCCGCCGCGACCGCTCCCGGGTCGGTCAGGATCTCGATCCCCTCCGGGTCGTTGCGGAACAGCTCCGGCCGCTGCGCGCGCAGGCGCTCGTACCCCTCGACTCCGCCCGTCCCGCTCATGCTCTCCCCGTGTGGTTCAAGGTCCGCCCGCCGTGGCACGCCGGGACTACACCGCCGCCTGCTGGTCGGCCGAGCGCCTGCGGCCGGTGTCGGCGCTCAGCGCCACCTGGCCGCCATATACCCGCAGGATGGTCTGCCAGTCGTTGCGCAGGCTGCCGAGCCGCAGCGACGGCAGGGTCACACTGTGCCCGAGGCCGCCGCGCAGCCCGGAACCCTTGCGGCCCTTGTCCCGGAACTGCAGGCGCACGGTCAGCACCCCGGCGGCCGCCGTCAGCAGCTGCAGCGACCCCGCCAGCAGCGACACGTCCTCGCCCGCGCCCACCTGCAGCGCGATCCCCGACGACTCCAGGATCAGGACCGTGCTGATCTCCCTGGTGAACCCGCCGTGCGAAGCGCTCGTCTTGCGCGCCGTACGCAGCATCCGCGCGTGGAAGCGCGCCACGTCCCGGGTGTGCGCGGCGAACTCCTCCGGCGACGGCAGCCGCCCGTCCCGGAACCCGCCGCGGACGAACCCGTCCAGGGCGTCGATGTACGACCGCCACTCCTCCTCGCGCCGCAGCCGCACGATGTCGGCCAGCGACAGCCCGGCGTACGAATTGGGCCCGTCCACCGCCCGGTGCAGGTCGTCGGCGAACAGGTCCCGCAGCAGCAGCCCGATCCGCTCGGGATCGTCCGCGGCCGGCCGGCTGTCCTCCCGCAGCTCCTGGAGGGTCGAACGCGGCGGCGAATCGGGCGGGGTCAGCGAGATCAGCCCGCTCGCCTTCGGCACCCCCAGGCTGTACAGCAGGTTGATCAGCTGCTTCGCGGGCACGATGTGGTCGCCCTCGCGCAGCAGGTTCTCGTACGGCTGCGTGCCCGGCCGGGTCAGGAACCGCTCGTAGACCGCCTGCCGCGTGATGTCCCGGTCGTTGTCCTGCTCGCCCGCCCAGAAGTACAGGTCCTTCAGGATGCCCTCGCGCATGGCCTGCGCCTGCTCCAGCGGGATGCCCAAATTCTCGGCCAGGACCGGCGCCGGCAGCCGCCGCAGTCCGGACAGCTCCCGCGAGAAGAAGTTGCCCACCTGCCCGGCCCGCTCCCGGTTGGTCTCGTCGTCCCAGTCGAAGCGCACCAGCCCCGGGTCGGACTCGTCCGTCACCATCCGCTGCCAGGCCGAGCTCACCGACCGGTCGTGTCCCCAGCTGAATTCGGCCGCGGCCTCCCGCTCCGTGTGCAGGTACGGCACCAGCGCCCGGCGGTTGAGCAGCTGGGCGAAGGCGGCCCGCTCGGAGGGCTCGGCCGACGGCAGGTAATTCGCGTACAGCGCTTCGTTGTTCAGCAGGAACGCCCGGTTGACGACCAGGGTCCCGCTGTTCGCCAGCGAGCGCCGGAGCTCCGCCGCCCCCGCCGCCACGGCCTCGGCCGAAGGCCCGGCCTGCGCGCTCGCCCGCTGCCGGGATCCGGCGAGATCCGCGGGCAGCCACTGGTTGTCGAGAGCCTGCGACATCACGGGATAGTCCGTGAGATCACCAAAGACGAGCTGGTTGTGCGCGCGGTCGGTCATCCCCGGTGTCCCCCTCAGACTTCAACTGCCTTGATTCTCGCATCAGCTGCCGACACACCGCCCGAACAACCTTTCTGCCGGGGGGAGATGGCTGGATCTTGACGGGTCTCGGACACATCCTTGATGTCAAGGCAGTGTCCTAAACACCCATCACTCGGTTAGATGAGTGTGGACACCAGAACGCCAGGGTTCGACGACCAGCCCGCGCTGAGCATGGTCAAGGTGCCGTGCGACCCCGCACAGGTCATCGTCAACCACGCCAGCTTCCGCGTGCGGCTCGCACCGAGCCCGAGCGCGCGTCCCAAGCCCGCAGGCGCCCCCGCGCGCGTACCCGCCCTCGGCGGGGCGCTCGCGGCAGCCGCCGTCGGAGCCGGAGCCGGCCGCCGCCGCCCCGTCGTCTGGAGCGGCAAGTCCGCCCCGGGCGACGCCGCAGCGATGGGCGGCCTGCTCCAGGCCGTACGTGACAACAGCAGGGGCCACGAGGAGTTCGACGGCGGCGACACGCAGGTCATCCCGCGCATCGACCTCGTGCACGACCTCGCCGACGACACCCTCGCCACGCCGACCGTCATCGGCCAGCGCACCTACCGCGACCCCGACGAGACCCGCCCGCTGGCCGCCGTACGGGACCTCCCGTACGAGGCCGCGTACCCGGGCGGGGACGGGGGCGGCGGAGCCGGTGCGGAGTCCCGGCGCGCCGCGTCCGACGCGCGCGGCCAGGCCTCCTACTACCCGGGCCGCCGCATGAACCTCGGCGTCGTGCTGCTCCCGCTGCGCGTCTTCCTCGGCTTCATCTCCATCTACGCCGGCATGGGCAAGCTGTGCGACCCCGTCTACTTCGACGGCGGCGAGCGCGGCTCCATGGTCACCTGGCTGCACACCCTGCACCCCTGGGCGCTCGCCGAGCCGCTGCGCGACTTCGCCCTCGCCCACCCCGTCGGGGCCGGCCTGACCGTCGCCTTCCTCCAGGTCGCCGTCGGCGTCCTGACCGTCCTCGGCCTCTGGCAGCGCTTCGCCGCCTGCTTCGGCGCACTGCTGTCCGCCGCCCTGCTCATGACCGTGAGCTGGAAGACCGTTCCCGCGTACGACGCCCCCGACATCATCTACCTCGCCGCCTGGAGCCCGCTGATCATCGCCGGGGCCCCCGTCTACTCCCTCGACGGACGCCTCGCCGGCGAGGCCTGGCGCACCCTCGGCCCCCGCTCCGAGATCTGGCGGCTGCGCCGGCGCGTCCTGCGCCGCGGAGCCGTCATGGCCACCGTCGTCTGCGGTCTGACCCTGCTCGTCGGCTCCCTCCTCGGCGGCGCCGTCCGCTCCACCACCGTCGTCACCGTCCCGGGCCCCGGCCAGGACCCCAGCAACTACCTCCCCGGCCGCCCGCTGCCGCCCACCCCCGCACGGCAGCAGCCCTCGCAGGCGCCCGTCTCCAAGCCCTCCGCGCAGCCCTCCGCCGGAGCCTCCTCGCCGGCCGCGAAGTCCACCGGCAAGAGCACCGGCGGCTCGACCTCCCGCGAGACCGCCGGGACCGGCGCCGAGTCGCCCACCGCCACCCGCGGCACCAGCGGCGGCCAGAGCCCCCGCAGCACCCCCCGCCAGTCCACCCCCCAGCAGCCGCCCGCCTCGTCGAGCACCACCGGCGGGGGCACGCCGACGAAGAAGCCCGGGCTGGTCGGCGGCCTCCTCGGCTGACGCCCCGCCTTACGACCCCTCCCGTACGGGCCCGGTACGCCACGAGCGTGCCGGGCCCGTACGCGTACCCCGAGGTGTGCCCGGGCGCGTACGCGGAAGCCTCAGGAAGCCCTGTGCGCCGCCAACTCCCGTGCGGCCTCGGTCAGGTCCTTCGCCGTGTCGATCGCCCGCCAGTAGGCCCCCTGGGGCAGCGGGAAGCCCGCCAGCCGCCGCTCCCGCGCCAGCCGGGGGAAGGTCGTGCGCTCGTGGTCCCCCAAATCCGGGAGCAGGGCCGCGAATTCGGCGCCGAAGACGTACACGCCGGCATTGATCAGATACGGCGAGGGCGGCGCCTCGATGAAGTCCAGCACGTGCCCGTACCCATCGGTCTCCACCACCCCCCACGGAATCCGTGGCCGGGCCAGCGCCAGCGTCGCCGTCGCGCCCCGCTCCGCATGGAAGTCGGCCATCTCGCGCAGCGGGAACCGCGTCCACACGTCCCCGTTCGTCGCGAACCAGGGCCGCTGCGGGTACGGCAGGTGCCGCGCGGCGTACTTGAGCCCGCCACCGCGCCCCAGGGGCGCCTCCTCCACCACCGTCGTCACGCGCAGCGGCAGCGGGGCCCGCGCCAGCCACTCCTGGAGCACCTCCGCGAGGTGCCCGCACGACACCACGGCGTCGGTCACCCCCTCGGAGGCCAGCCAGGCCAGCTGGTGCCCGATGATCGGCATCCCCGTACCCGGGATCTCCACCATCGGCTTCGGACGGTCGTCCGTGTACGGCCGCAGCCGCGAACCCTGGCCGCCCGCCAGGACGACTGCCTGGGCGGGGGAGGCGGGGAACGCGGCTGCGGGGGAGGCGGATCCGGATGCGGAGGGCGCGGAGGGCGCGGAGGGCGCGGGAGTTGCGGAGGGTGCAGGGGGTGCGGGATCGGCGTCGGTCATGCCGGCCAGCGTAGGGAGGCGGGTCAGCCCATGGAGGCGACACCCGAGGCGTACGAGGTGTCGCACACCGGACGGGCGTAGGACTGGGCCTTCGTCGGCCCGTACGCGTCAACTGCCGCCCGGCCCAGGGCCCGTGCGATGCCCACACAGTGCTCGGCGAGCGACGGGCGCCGGTCCACCTCCTGCTGGAGGTGGGTGAGGACGTCACCCGGCTGCTCTCCCCGCTGCAGCTCGCTGAGCAGCTGGTCGCGGACGACGTCCTGTGCGGCGCGCGGCTTCGCGGGGACGGAGACGTCCTCGGCGGAGGCGGTCAGGATCTGGGAGGGGGAATTGTCCGCCCAGGGGACCATGGTGACCGCGAGGGTCCCGGACAGGACCAGGACGACGGGCAGGACCAGGGCGAGGGAACGGCCGATACGGCGGGCAGTGTGGGTCACGAGGGCGAGAGTAGCGCTCGGTGAAGATTTGGCGACATTTAGTCACCCGGTCGGGGGATGGTTCGACGTGGCTTTTCGAATTAAGGGTTGACGAGAGGGGCCGAATGGCCCGATCTGCGTAACTCACGCCGAAGGGGCGCCCCTTGAGGGAGCGCCCCTTCGGTACGGCCCGAGGTCGTTCGGGCATCGGCCGGGGACCGGCCGGAGATCCGCCGGGGATGAGCCGGGGATCAGCCGGACAGGCGGGCCCCGGACGAGGTCGAGAAGACGTGGATCTCGCCGGCGCGCGGCACCACGTGCAGGGTCGAGCCCTTCTCGGGCACCTGGCGGCCGCCCACGCGGACCACGATGTCCTGCGAACCCTCGGCGGAGGCGGCGGAGCCGTAGACGTACCCGTCGGCGCCCAGCTCCTCGACGACGTTCACGGTGATCGTCAGGCCGCCCGTGTCGCCGATGTCGAAGTGCTCGGGGCGCACGCCCACGGTCACGGTGCGGTCGCCCGCGTCGGCGGCGGCCGACAGCGCCTCGCGCGACACCGGGACCACGCTGTCGCCGAACTTCACGCCGCCGTCGGTGATCGGCACCTCGACCAGGTTCATGGCCGGGGAGCCGATGAAGCCGGCGACGAAGAGGTTCGCGGGACGGTCGTACATGTTGCGCGGGGTGTCGACCTGCTGGAGCAGCCCGTCCTTGAGCACGGCCACGCGGTCGCCCATGGTCATGGCCTCGACCTGGTCGTGGGTGACGTACACGGTGGTGATGCCGAGGTCGCGCTGGAGCGCGGCGATCTGGGTGCGGGTGGACACGCGGAGCTTGGCGTCGAGGTTCGACAGCGGCTCGTCCATCAGGAACACCTGCGGCTTGCGCACGATCGCGCGGCCCATGGCGACGCGCTGGCGCTGGCCGCCGGAGAGGGCCTTGGGCTTGCGGTCGAGGTACTGGGTGAGGTCGAGCATCTTCGCCGCGTCCTCCACCTTCTTGCGAATGGTGGCCTTGTCCTCGCCGGCGATCTTGAGCGCGAAGCCCATGTTGTCGGCGACGGACATGTGCGGGTAGAGCGCGTAGTTCTGGAACACCATCGCGATGTCCCGGTCCTTGGGCGGCAGGTGCGTGACGTCGCGGTCGCCGATGCGGATGGCGCCGCCGTTGACGTCCTCCAGGCCGGCGAGCATGCGCAGCGAGGTGGACTTGCCGCAGCCGGAGGGGCCGACGAGGACGAGGAACTCGCCGTCCTCGATCTCCAGCTCCAGCTGGTCGACGGCGGGCTTGTCGCCGCCGGGGTACAGACGGGTCGCCTTGTCGAAAGTGACAGAAGCCATGGTGGTGAATCCCTTCTACCGGCAGGAACGTGCCGGACGATCCGAGTGGAAGGTCTAGTCCAGTCAACCGGACTCCGCCCGACGCTACCCGCCGGGCGGGCTTCTGTCAGCCCCCGGGCTGGCAGAGCGACTCACTTTTGACCTGGGCTCCACGCCTCACCACCCTCGCGAGCGGTGCTTCCTGCTTCAACGCCCGTCGCCGGCCGGGCGCGATCCTGGAGGGCGCGACCGATCGGTCTTGCACAGGCTCCACAGGCATTGCGGCCGACGGCCCGTCGGTTCGTAACGCACCCGGCTATGCCGCCGGTACGAGCTCCCCCACTTCCGAAGCCCTGATCACGCTCGGCGGCACCCGGCCCGGCGGCAGTCCGGCCGCCACCGACCAGTACAGCCGCATCCCCTCGTCGCGAAGATTCACCGCCGCATTCGTATCGCGGTCATGGGTGGTCCCGCATTCCTCCCAGGCCTTCACGCGGAGGGCTAGGCCCTCGTTGTAGACCCAGCGGCAGGCGCCGAAGGTCCGGGTGAGCTGGGCCGCCTGCTCGGGGGTCGGGTAGAAGCGGAAACGGTAGACGCGCTGCTGTGTGCCCGGCTCTCGGACCAGTCCCTTCAGCGGAGTCGCCTTCCGGTCCTGGTGTTTGGTCCGGTCGCCCACCCCGAGGTGTTCGCGCTTGATGCGCCGGGCTTCCTCCCCCGATATGCGGTCCGTCATCGCCCCTCCCACCATCTGATCTTCGGAACGGCACACCAGTCCGTTCAACGAACGTGTGAGTGGGTGGTTACGGGACGGCTTCAACGTGATGGCTTGGGGAATCGGGTGCTGTGTAGAGTGATGACGGCTCCACTCGCGATGGGTTCGCGGGTGGGTTTCGTGCCGCCTTAGCTCAGTTGGTAGAGCTCCGGCTTTGTAATCCGAAGGTCGTCGGTTCGATTCCGACAGGCGGCTCCATCCCAGGTCGGAAGATCTCTGATCGAGGGAATTCGCACAGAAGCGGAAGGCCCCGGACGATCGTCCGGGGCCTTCCGCTTTGTCGTCAGTGGCGGCCCGAGATGCGGTCCGCCAGGCGGGCCAGGGGGGTTGTCGTCGGGCTGTGGGTGGCGGCCTCGCGGCGGTCGGCCTCACGGTAGGCGGCGTACAGGGCCTGGACGCCGAGCCAGCGCAGCGGCTCCGGCTCCCAGCGGCGGACGCGGTGGTTGACCCAGGGGAGGTCCGTCAGCTCCGTGGCGTCTTCGAGGACCAGGTCGCGCAGGGTGCGGGCGGCGAGGTTGGCGGTGGCGACGCCGGAGCCGACGTACCCGCCCGCCCAGCCGAGGCCCGTGGCGCGGTCGAGGGTGACGGTGGCGCACCAGTCGCGGGGCACGCCGAGGACGCCG
The DNA here is from genome assembly GCF_040682455.1 of Streptomyces sp. NPDC051183. Taxonomy (NCBI): domain Bacteria; kingdom Bacillati; phylum Actinomycetota; class Actinomycetes; order Kitasatosporales; family Streptomycetaceae; genus Streptomyces; species Streptomyces sp. NPDC051183. The sequence goes on along the minus strand of NZ_JBFBBA010000035.1, from coordinate 6,894 downwards.
GACCAGGCATGCGTGATCTCCGTACCGGCGAGGACCGGGAAGAAGGAGGTCAGCAGGTCGGTCAGGGCTTCGATGGTGGCGGGCTGGGTGCGGCCGTCGTTGTCGGTGCGCGAGCCGTAGCGGTACGGGACCCCGCGGCCGCCGAGGGCGATGCGGTCGTCGGCGGTGCGCTGGGCGTACATGTAGGCGTGGGCCATGTCGCCGAGGGTGGCGGCGTCCGACCAGCCCAGTTGCTCCCAGGTCGAGGCGGGCAGCGGGGCCGTCACGATCATGGAGGAGTTCATGGGGAGCCAGGAGCGCTTCTGACCCTTGAGGGCGGCGGTGAAGCCCTCGGTGCAGCGCAGGACGTGGGGCGCGCGAACCGTCCCGTACGGGGTGACGGCGCGGCGGGGCGCGATCTCGGTGACGGGTGTGGATTCGTGGATGACCACGCCGAGGCCCTCGCAGGCGGCCGCCAGGCCCTTGACCAGCTTGAGGGGGTGGATGCGGGCGCCGTGCGGGGTCCAGCTGGAGCCGACCGCGTCGGCGATGTCGATGCGGGCGCGGGTCGCGGGGGCGTCGTAGAGCTCCCGGTCGCTCTCGCCGAAGGCGAGCTCGGCGGTGTGGAAGGCCTTGAGGCGGGTGAGCTGGGCGGGGGTGCGGGCGACTTCCAGGACTCCGCCGCGGCGGATGTCGGCGTCGATGCCCTCCTTGGCGGCTACGTCGATGACCTCGGTGACCGTGTCGTTCATGGCCCGCTGGAGGCGCTGGGCGGCCTGGTGGCCGTGGAGGCGGGCGTAGCGGTCGCGGCCGGCGATGCCGTTGTAGAGCCAGCCGCCGTTGCGTCCGGAGGCGCCGTAGCCGCAGAACTTCTGCTCCAGGACGGTGACGCGGAGGTCGGGGGCGGAGCGCTTGAGGTAGTAGGCCGTCCACAGGCCGGTGTAGCCGCCGCCGACGATGACGACGTCGGCGGTGGAGTCGCCGGTGAGGGGGGCGCGGGGCGGGTGGTCGGCGGTCTTGTCCGTCGCGTACCAGAAGGAAATGCCGCCGTTGATCGTCATGGGGGAGTTGCTACACCCGGTCTCGGAGGGGTGTCCAGCGGCGTGGTGTCGGGTTTCGGGGTGGGAAGGGTGGCCGGATGGCTGATGCGGGCGGGGCGATCGGGTCCGTAGGGTGGGGCGGGGTATTTTGTTCTGTTTTGGGTGAGAGGTTCGGTAAATGGTGCGCATACGTAGGGCAGGGCACGTGGTCGCGGCGGTGGCGGCGGCCGCGCTGCTGGGCGGTGCCGTCGTCGGCTGCGGGGCGGGCGGGGACGCGAAGTCGGCCGACGCCGACGCCACCGCCGTGGTGCGGACCAGCCCGATCGCGGACCGGCTGGCGAAGCTGCCGGCGAAGGTGGACGGGGCGAAGGTCGTGGTCGGACAGCCGGACGCGCCGCACACGGCGCAGGTGCTGGTGGATCCGCGGTGCGGCTACTGCGCGAAGTTCGAGGGGGCCGGTGGCGAGGCGCTGCTCGAGCTGGCGGGCGAGGGCAAGGTGAAGGTCGAGTACCTGCTGGCCTCGTTCCTGGACCAGGGCGGGGCGAGCGGCTCGGTGAAGGCCGTCAACGCGCTGAGGGCTTCGGTCGACGCGGGGAAGTTCGCGGAGTACAACGCGGCGGTGTTCGCGAGTCAGCCGAAGGGGCGGTTCACCGACGAGTACCTGTTGAGGATCGCGGACCAGGTGCCGGGGCTGCGGGGCGAGGCCTTCGACAAGGCGGTGGCGCAGGAGACGCACAAGGAGTGGGTCGCCGAGGCCGAGAAGGGCTTCGAGGCGACCGGGGCGCAGGGGACGCCGCTGGTCCTGGTGGACGGGAACCCGGTGGGGGCGAAGGACGGCTCGATGTTCGACGCGGGGGCGTTCACGGCGACGCTGAAGGCCGCGGGGGTCGGCGCCGCGGGCTAGTGGGGGGCGGCCGGGCGGGCGGTCGTACGCTCGGGGCATGGTCGACATCGAGGACGTTCCGGACGGGCTGGTACGGGCGCAGCTGGAGTACAACGGCACCGCCGGGCGGGAGTTCATCGCGGCGCTGCCGGCGCGGGCGACGGAGTTCCTGGAGCGGTGGGCGCTGCGGCGGACGGGTCCGGGGATGCACGGGGTGACGGCTCTGGTGCTGCCGGTGGTACGGGCGGACGGCACGGCGGCCGTGCTGAAGCTGGGGATGCTGGACGAGGAGAGTGCGGGGGAGCCGCTCGCGCTGCGCGCGTGGGGCGGGCGGGGCTGTGTGGAGCTGCTGGAGCACGACGGGCCGACGGGGACGCTGCTGCTGGAGCGGTTGGACGAGGGCCGGCACCTGTCGGCTCTGGCGGTACGGGACTCGCGGGCGGCGGTGCGGGTCATCGGGGAGTTGCTGGCCCGGCTGACGTCGGTGCGGGCTCCGGGCGGGCTGCGCGGGCTCGGGGGGATGGCGGCCCGGATGCTGGACCGCGTACCGCAGGCGCTCGGGCTGTTGGCGGACGAGGGGGAGCGGCGGCTGCTGTCGGACTGCGCGGCGGCGGTGGCGGAGGTGGCGGGGGAGCCCGGGGACCGGCTGCTGCACTGGGACCTGCACTTCGACAACGTGCTGGCGGGCGGGCGGGAGCCGTGGCTGGCGATCGATCCGAAGCCGCTCGCGGGCGACCCGGGGTTCGAGCTGCTGCCGGCGCTGGTCAACAACTTCTCGGCGGACGAGGTGCGGTGGCGGTTCGACCTGCTGACGGAGGCGGCGGGGCTGGACGGTGACCGGGACCGCGCGCGGGCGTGGACGCTGGGGCGGGTGTTGCAGAACTGCCTGTGGGAGCTGGAGGACGGGGCGCCGGGGCAGGAGGAACTGCCGGAGCGCGAGGTCGCGGTGGCGCAGCTGCTGCTGGGGTGAGCGGTGCGGGCGGTCGTACGCTCGGGGCATGATCCGTAGCGCCGTCGTCGAAGACGTTCCCGCCATCCAGGCCATGATCCGCGAGCTGGCCGAGTACGAGAAGGTGCCGCACGAAGCGCGCGCCACGCAGGAGCAGTTGAGGGAGGCGCTCTTCGGGGAGCGGCCGGCGGCGTTCGCGCACATCGCGGAGTCCGAGGAGGGGGAGGTCGTCGGCTTCTCGGTGTGGTTCCTCAACTTCTCGACGTGGCGCGGGGTGCACGGCATCTACCTGGAGGACCTGTACGTCCGTCCGGGCGTGCGCGGGGGCGGCTACGGCAAGGCGCTGCTGGCGGAGCTGGCGCGGATCTGCGTGGAGCGCGGGTACGAGCGGCTGGAGTGGTCGGTCCTGAACTGGAACGCGCCGACGATCGCGTTCTACGAGGCGCTGGGCGCGCGGCCGCAGGACGAGTGGACGGTCTACCGCCTGACGGACGACGTGCTCCGCAAGCTGGCCGGGGCGGAGTAGCCGCCGGGATGCCCGCCCGGGACCACGAGAAGGCGGCGCCGGGCGGGCGCGTGCCCTGTCCGGCTACCCGACGGCGGGTACCGGGTGCTCCGGGGAGTCGAGCCAGGCCCAGGTGGCTCCTCCCGGGGTGACCGTGAGTCCGAACCGCTCGAACTCCGGTCGGCCCTGGTCGTCCCACCAGGCATGGGCAGCGGTGACTTCGCCCCAGAGTTCCCGAGGGCCGGACTGGTAGACCTCGAACTCCTCCGCACCGGGAACGAAGTCGATCGACGCCCAGGAAGTGACCCGGGTGTCCCGGAGCCAGAGCGTGTAGCGGCCGCCGTCGAGTTTCTCGGGGTAGGGGAACATCCCCTGGGTCTGGAGTCCGATGGCGAACATGGGGAGCCAGTCGGCCACGTCCTCCGGGGACAGTGAAGTGGTTGTCCGGCGGCCATCGGCCGGCCACGGCTTGCCGCCCAGGTACTTCTTCACATGCGTCCGGTAGGTGCGTTGCTGCCGCAGACGCATGAAGGCGGAGGAGCAGACGAACGGGCCGGACGCGCTCCCGTCCTCCTGGACGGTCAGGCGGACCACGGCCTCCCCGCCGTACTCCGTGGCGTACGGGGAGACGATGACTCCGCCGGGCCGGGTCTGCCGGATGATGTCCGCCGGAAACGCCCGGAGGGAGGCGGTGATCAGGACACGGTCGTACGGGGCGCCTCCGGGCCAGCCCTGAGAGCCGTCACCGACCACGGCCACCGGGTTGTACCCGGCGGCGTCCAGGCGGGCTCGGGCCGTGGCCGCGTTCTCCGGGTCGAACTCGATGGTGGTGACGTTCTCCGAGCCGACCCGTTCGGACAGCAGAGCCGCGTTCCAGCCGGTTCCCGTGCCTACTTCCAGGACCTTGGAGCCCGGCTGGACGTCCAAGGCCGCCAGCATGGAGAACACCATGGCGGGCTGGGAGTTGCTGCATGTCGGGACGTTCCCCCGGTCGGGGCCCGTGTGGCTTCCGTCGTCCCACTGGGTGGTCAGGGAGGTGTCCGAGTAGACCGCGCGGAACCATCCTTCCGGGTCGGCCTGGCGGTCGATGCTCGCCACCGGTCCGCCGTCGGCCGGGCCGACGCCGGGCCAGATCACATCCGGGACGAACGACTCCCGGGGCACGGCTTGATAGGCGGGGAGCCAGTCGGAGGTCAGGGCTCCGGAGTCCATGAGCCGGGAGGCCAACCCCTGGGGGCCGGCCTCCGTCGTGGCGCGTTCGGTCACTTGGTACCGCTGCCCTTCGTGTCACTGTGCCCGGAGTCCTGACCTTCCGAGCCGCCTCCGCCGTGACCGGCGCCGGACTGGCCGTCGTCATGCTGGCTTCCGCCCTGACCCGAGCCGCTGCCTCCGCCGTGCTGTCCGCCCATGAACGTGCTCCTTCTCGTGAGGGTTGAGTGGTGCCGTGGGCCGCCCCGGCAGAACGGTGGATCGGTCACCGGGGCGGCGTCTGTGGGGTGGGGTCAGGGGGAGCTCACTGCGCCGTCCCCTGGCTCCGTCGGTTTGCTTCGGCCACCCTGGCGTTCAGCCGCTGGGTACTCCCGGTGGCCGGGCGGTACTCCGGACACACCGGTCGGCTGCACTCGCACGGACGCCACTTCAAGGCGTTGCCCGGACTCAGGTCCGGGCCCTCGAACCGTGCCCAACCGGGTTCCGTCCCGTCCGGATGGCTGTCGCGTGCGCTCATGCGATCCGCCGCTTCACGACCTGCGCCAGCTTCTTGGCGACGTCGGGGCGGATACTGCCCCGCTTCACCAGCCCCGGGCCGGGCGGTGCCGGGTCGATGCCCAGGGAGGGGAGAACGATTCCGGCGGCCATCAGCGATTCGCGCAGTGACTCCATGACCGTGCTCGGGGTCACTGTCTCCAGTTCGTGCGAGCTGTCCATGAGAGGGACGCTAGGGCCGGTTGCCGGGCCCTGTGGGGGCTGATTCGCAGGGATTCTCGGGCGGGGACGTGATCTTCCGGGGGATTCTCAGGCGGTGTCGAGAGCCCGCCGGGCGCGGGCGATCACGCGGTGGGCGTCTGCCCCGTATACCGCGGAATCGGAGAGTGCCTGCCAGACCTTCCGGTACACGCCCACGCTGTCCGCGTCGTCGAGCCAGAGTTCCGCGTGCCAGTCCTCCGCGATCACCAGGCGGTCGTCGTAGAGCCAGAAGCCGTTGGCCGGGGGGATCTTCAGGGAGACGCCGAACGGGACGATACCCAGGGAGACGGTGTCCAGTCCGAGGACGCCCGCCAGGCGATCGAGCTGGGCGGCCAGCACGGGCGGAGGGCATACGAGAGCCCGGAGCGCGGCCTCCCACATCACGATGTGGAACGTGCGCCCCGGCTCGTACACCATCTCCTGACGCTTCACGCGGGCCCGGACGGCCTCCTCCGTGTCCCGGACGGACTGGTGGAGGTCGGCGTAGCGGGTGAAGACGTGGCGGGCGTACTCGGCGGTCTGGAGCATGCCGACGACCGTGGAGCCCTGCCAGACGTGGAACGTCCTCGTACGTTCGTACTCGGCCGTGAGGGTGTCCTGGACCGGCTTGTGGCCCGCGGCGAGCTGTCTGCGCCACGCGCGGGAGCGGGACTCCAGGCTCCGGAGCCTGGTGATCAGCTCCTCTGCGGCCTCCGGATGGCCGGTACCTTCCGCCCACGCCAGGAGATCGTCCGTCGTCGCGGTCTGACGGCCGGTCTCCAGCTTGCTGACTTTGGACTGGGTCCAGCCGAGCAGGACCGCCAACTGGCGGCCGGTGAGACGCCGATCGGTGCGCAGCTCGCGCAGCCGCGCACCGAGGGCCACTCTTGCTTGTTGGAAGTCGGTGCTCACTCGGCGGACGGCACCTGTTCCGCGAAGGTCTCGTACGGGACGGCGTGGTGCCACGCGGCGTCCCGGACCTGGCAGGCGCGGGCCACGTCGACGGGGTCCGTGACCAGCTCGACGCCCGTCATCACGTCGCCGTCATCGAAGTGGAGCCGGGCGATGACCCGGGAGTCGAAGAGCCAGAAGTCCACGTCGGGGAGTTGCAGCGCTTCGGCCTCGGAGCGCCACAGGTTGCGGATGTCCTCGCCCACTGCGCTGTTGCGGCGGGCGTTGTCGAGGAGATAGCGCTGACCGGGGGTGGGCGGGTTGTCGGCGATCCGTACCCGCTCGAAGCGCTTGCCCAGGGCGGACTGCTCGCGCCGGGATACGCACCAGGGGTCGTCCAGGTCCCAGCCGGCGTCCTCGCCCCGGATGAACCGCTGATACGTCTCCGTCTCCTCGTCGGACTGGTAGCGACGCCGGGTCTCCAGGCGCCAAGCCGTGTGCGCGAAGGTCCGGAACATCCCGGCGAACTCCTCGAAGCTGATCAGCACCGGCGTCCTTTCCACGTCCCTGGGGGCGAAGTCGACGAGGAGCACGCGCGGGACGACCACGAACCGTTCCTAGTCAGTGAGCAGGAGTGAGTCTTGGGCCCATTCCTGTGCACTGCGGACATCCCGAACGGTTTTGGGTGTCCTGGTCGCCCGCG
>NZ_JBFBBA010000034.1:0-92903 GCF_040682455.1 Streptomyces sp. NPDC051183 | reverse complement strand
ACGCGGGCGACCAGGACACCCAAAACCGTTCGGGATGTCCGCAGTGCACAGGAATGGGCCCAAGACTCACTCCTGCTCACTGACTAGGAACGGTTCCAGAAGGTGGACTCCTCGTAGGTGCCGTGCTCGGAGCTGAAGGAGTGCAGGACCGGATCCGGGATCTGCGGCGTGTACTGGTTGGTGGTCTGGCTCAGCCCGAGCGGTTTCATCACGCGCTCCGTGAGCAGCCGGTCCAGCGGGAGGCCGCTGATCTTCTCCAGCGCGGCGCCGAGGAGCGCGAAGTTGGTGTGCGAGTAGCTCCAGTTGGTCCCGGGCTCGTAGAGGAGCGGTTTGCCCGTCGCGATTCCGATGACCTCGGCCGGGGTCCATTTGCGGAGGGGCGCCGCCTTGAGCTCGGCGAGGAAGGCGGGGTCCGTGACGTAATCGTGCAGGCCGGACGTGGAGTTGCCGAGCATCCGCAGGGTGATCTCCGAGCCGTGCGGCAGGTCCGGAAGCCAGCGGGACACCGGGTCGTCGAGCGAGGCCTGGCCCTGCTCGACGAGTTGCAGCAGGACGACGCCCATGTAGACGATGGCCACGGATCCCGTACGGAAGTGCATCGACGGCTCGGCGGGGACGCCCGTCATGGATTCCCCGAGAGCCGTGGTGAGCACCTCGCGGTCACCGGAGGAGACCCGTAGGATCACCGAGTTCAGACCGAACTCCCGCTGGGCCTGCTCGGCGATCGTGAGGACCTCGCGGGCCTCGCCCCGGGCGGGGCCCGGTGACCGGACGCAGTCCTCCGGCGCCGGCGCGGGGCCGATGCCGGGGCCGCATCCGTTCCGGCCGGAAGGGCTGCGCCCATCAGGCCGGCGATGCACAGCAAGACCGTACGAGTCCGCCTCACCCCGCCAGTATGGGCGGGCCCGCAGCGAAGCGCACTCGGTGACCGACGCCGGCCGGGCGTGGCGCATCGCGGATGCGTGGAGGGCTTGTCTGTCCAGAGCGGACGAGAGGGCAACGAGGAATGATCACTCCTTGCCACTCTCAACTTATAGCGCACAGGGGGGCTTGCGGCAAGGCCCCGGTCGTGGCGCAGAATCGCGGTCCAAGGTCACAACAGCCTACAGAAACGGGAGCTTCACCAAGTGCGTGTGTTGAACACCCTGACCACCACCAGCGCGTTCGCCCTGCCCGACCACCTCTCCCCCAAGGCCGACCCGGCGTTGACCGGCGGCGACGAGCAGCACTTCGCGGCAATCTCGCAGAGCCTCCAGCAGCAGATCGCCGAACTGTCCGACCGCCTCGAAGTCGCGCGCAAGGCGCCCGGCGGCGTCGGCCGGGAGGCGATGGACCGGGACGCCGAGATCCACCGCCTGACCGGTCGCCTGCGCACCCTGCGCCGCTTCGGCCTGGACCTGTGCCTGGGGCACATCGTCTCTGCGGACAGCCCCGAGCCCGTGTACATCGGTCGCCTCGGCCTCACCGACAGCACGGGGCGCAGGCTGCTGGTCGACTGGCGCTCCCCCGCGGCCGAGCCCTTCTTCGCGGCGACGCACGCCAACCCGATGGCACTGGCGAGCCGCCGCAGGTACCGCTGGACCAGCGGCCGGATCAGCGACTACTGGGACGAGGTGTTCACCGCCGACGGGCTGGAGGGGCACGCCGCGCTCGACGACCAGTCTGCGTTCATCGCCAGCCTGGGCGGCAAGCGGTCCGCGCGGATGCGCGACGTACTGGCCACCATCCAGTCCGACCAGGACGCCGTGATCCGGGCGGGCTCCCGCGGCGCCCTCGTCGTCGACGGCGGCCCGGGTACAGGCAAGACCGTCGTCGCCCTGCACCGCGCCGCCCACCTCCTCTACTCCGACCCGCGCCTCGGCCACCGCAGGGGCGGCGTCCTGTTCGTCGGTCCGAGCCGGCCCTACCTGGCCTACGTCGCCGATGTGCTGCCCAGCCTCGGCGAGGAGGGCGTACAGACCTGCACCCTGCGCGACCTGGTCGCCGAGGGGGCCGCGGCGGCGGTCGAGACCGACCCGGACGTGGCCCGGCTGAAGTCGTCCGCGGACCTGGTGAAGGCGATCGAGGCGGCCGTCGGCATCTACGAGGAGCCGCCCACCGAGGGGATGACGGTCGAGACCCACTGGTCCGACATCTGGCTGAGCGCCGCCGATTGGGCGGCGGCGTTCAGGGCGGTGGAGCCGGGCACTCCGCACAACGAGGCACGCGACCAGATCCGGGAGGAGCTGGTCACGATCCTGATGGACAAGGACGACAGCGATGTCGCCCCCGAGCTGCTCCGCAGGTCGCTGCTGCAGGACCGGGAGCTGATCGGGACCCTCAACCGGGCGTGGCCGATGCTCGATGCGGGGGAACTCGTCGGAGACCTGTGGTCGGTGCCCGCCTACCTCCGCAAGTGCGCCCCGTGGCTCGGCCCCGATGACGTACGCCGGTTGCAGCGCGCGGACGCGCAGGCCTGGACGGTGTCCGACCTGCCGCTCCTGGACGCGGCGCGGCAGCGGCTCGGCGACCCGGAGGCGTCGGTGCGCAAGCGTCGCCGCGACGCCGCTGTCGCCGCCGAACGTGCGCGCAGGGCCGACGTCATCGACGGCATCCTCGCGGCCGACGACGACGGTGACGGCGCGGTGACGATGCTGCGCGGCCGGGACCTGCAGGACACCCTGATCGACGAGACCGCACTGCCCGGCAGCGAACCGGACCTGCTCGCCGGGCCGTTCGCCCACATCATCGTGGACGAGGCCCAGGAACTGACCGAGGCCGAGTGGCAGATGCTGCTGCTGCGCTGCCCGTCCCGGAGCTTCACCATCGTCGGTGACCGCGCCCAGGCCAGGCACGGGTTCGCGGAGCCGTGGCAGGAACGGCTGGAGCGGGCCGGACTCGACCGGATCACGGTGGCCTCGCTGAGCGTCAACTACCGCACCCCGGAAGAGGTCATGACGGAGGCCGAGCTGGTCATCCGCGCCGCGCTCCCGGACGCCAATGTGCCGACGTCGATCCGCAGCAGCGGCATCCCGGTCGTACGGGGTTCCGTCGCGGACCTGGACTCGGTCCTCGACACCTGGCTCGCCGCGCACGCGGACGGGATCGCCTGTGTCATCGGCGACCCGGCCTTCCGGGCGACGTCCCGGGTCCGGTCGCTGACGCCGGAGCTGTCGAAGGGGCTCGAATTCGATCTGGTCGTGCTCGTCGACCCCGAGAAGTTCGGACAGGGCGTCGAAGGAGCCGTCGACCGCTACGTCGCGATGACCCGCGCGACCCAGCAGCTCGTGGTCCTCACGAGCTGCTGACGTTCGGTCACCTGGGCCGGGCCGGCGGATACCAGTTGGGCCACACGACGGGCGGGGTGCGGCGTGCGCGGCGCTTCTGGGCCTCGCGTACGAGGCAGATGGCTCCCGTGCCGAGGGTCGCGGCGAACGACAGCACCATGATGGCCGGCCGCCAGAGGTTGACAGGGTCCACCAGGCCCAGCCACGCCACCGCGGAGCCCGTCGCCAGGACCGGCAGCATCAGGATCCTGGCGACGAGCGGCAGCCTCCCGCTCACCACGACGAAGCCGTAGCCCAGGGCGGCGCCAGGCGTGACGGACACGACCGCACCGAAAACAAGGAAGACAAAAAGGGCAATAATCATTTCGCACTGACCTCCGAGCTCATGGCGAACCCGCCACGAGGGCAAGCGGATTCACGCACTCCGCTGCTCCCGGGTTCCCCCGGAGGCAATACTGCCAGAGGGTTTGAACGCGTTCAATGCCCTCGGGTGCGCAGATGACCAGGGGTGGTGTCCCATGCAGAAGAGTCACCCCGCATGATTCAGTGCATGACACATACTTCACGTCGCCATGTCCTTACGGCTTTCGCCGGCGCGGCCGTCTCCGTCCCACTCGGCACCATGACCGCCGCGGCCTCGCCCAGAGCCGCCGCCCCGGCCTCCGCCTCCGCGCTCGCCGCGGCCCAGCCGGCCGCGGTCGCGGTTCCCGCGTCGCTCACGTCGCCCCGGTCTTCGGTCACCCTCGGCCCGCTGGACCCCGCGTACTACACCCAGGTCTCCCTGGGCCGCCTCACGACGAGCGTGCTCCCGGGGACGCCCGAACGCATGGAGGTGACCTCCGGCGGCAAGCGGGTGGCGCTCCTGACCAAGGGCGCGCGCACCGTCGTCCTGACGGGCCCGCAGCGCACCTTCGCGGAGAACAAGCAGCCCTTCGCGGACGATTTCCAGCGCACGCTCCCCGACCTGGCGCTGCCGGTCGCGGACCGGAAGTACTGGGGCACCTCGCCGGGCGGCGGCAGCTGGTCCACCCTCGGGCCCGCCGACAGCGACTACTCGGTCGTTCCGGGCAGCGCGACGATCGCGCTCACCACCGACTACGCGAGCCGTCACGCGAGCCTTCGGGACGACGAGATCACGGACGTCGACGTCCGTTCTGTCGCGAAGTTCGACAAGGTGCCCGCCGGACAGGCCTGCTCGTACGCGCTGTCCTTCGGCTACCAGGACACGCACAACAACTACCGGGCGCGGCTGTCCTTCCTGACCTCCGGCGCGGTCGAGCTGCGCGTGGAGAAGGAGGTCGCGGACGCGGTCACCCAGCTGACCACGGCCGTCACCCTCGCCTCGGCAGTGCCCGCGGGCACGAACTGGACCATCCGGGTGCGCCGCGAGGGTGCCCGCATCCGGGTCAAGGCCTGGCGCACGGACTCCGCAGAGCCGGCGGCCTGGGCCGTGGACGTCACGGACTCCACCTTCGCCAAGGGGCGCGTGGGCCTTCGCGCGCTGGCCAACCAGGGCTGCACCAACCTGCCGGTCAAGCTCGTGGTGAGCAGCTTCGAGGTGACCGAGGGGACCTGGCAGCAGCAGCCGACCGTCACCCACGACTCCTGGGTCCGCGTCCTGCCCGCCCCGTTCGACGGGACCTGGAACTCGGCCCTCGAGCAGACCGTGCGCGGCTGGGCCGGATCGCCGACTCCCGACGTGCTGGCCTTCGCGGCCATGTTCCTCGCGGGGGCTCCGGCCGTGACGAGCGACGCCTCCCCCGTGGCGGGCAAGCAGGTGCTGGGCGCGGCCGGATACGGCTACCTGGACCCGCAGGGCTTCCGCTACGAGGGCGCGGACTTCCACGAGTACATGAACCTGGGCTGGACCTTCCCCGACGGCACCTACACCGGGCCGTCCAGCAAGCAGGTGGGGAACCTCGACTGCTCGGGCTACACCCGCATGGTCTACGGCTACCACATGGGCATTCCGGTCGCCGCGGGCGAGGACACCTCGAAGACCCGGATCCCGCGCAAGTCCCGCCACATGGTGGACTACGCCCCCGGTGTGCGGATCGACCAGACGGACGGCACGAACCCGCCCGCCGCGCAGCAGCTCCAGCCCGGCGACCTGGTCCTGTTCAACGCCGACTCCGGCGATGACACGGTGACCGCCACCGTCGACCACGTGGGCATCTACCTCGGCCCGGACTCGGCCGGGAAGCGGCGCTTCCTGTCCAGCCGCAAGACCGGCAACGGGCCGACGATGTCGGACCTGGGCGGCGCCTCGCTGCTGGACGGCACCGGGACCTACGCGAAGAAGCTGCACACCGTCCACCGCATCTGACCGGCGGGCCCCGCTCGGCCGCGCCGGCCCGCCGCCCCCGACCGGGTGACGGGCCGGGCGCGGCCGCGCTACGGCTTGCGGGGTACCCCGGCCCGGCGGGTCAGGCGTCCAGGGGCCGCCAGGCCGGGCCGGCCCCGTCGTGCCGGACCTGCCCGAACACCACGTCGGCGAGGTGGACTCCGAAGCCGATCGTGCCGGGCTCCGCCATCTCGGCGACCAGGCGGCGGCGGTGTTCGGCGGTCCGGACGCGGTCGTGGTCGAAGGCCGAGGACCACTCGGGGTGGTCGATCTGGATCGGCGCGTGCAGGGCGTCCCCGAAGGCGATCAGCCGTCGCCCGCCCCCGGTGATGACGTATTCGGCGTGCCCGACGGTGTGGCCGGGGGCGACCCGTACGCGCACCCCGGGGAAGATCTCCTGCCCGTCCGTGATCGTACGCACGCGCGGCGCGAGGGCCGCGACCTGCTCGGCCATGCCCTGCGCTTCCAGGAGGTCGCGCCGCTCCCACTCGGGCTCCGAGATCAGGTACTCGGCGTGGGCGAACACGGGCCGGTCACCGCCGGGGGCGGGATGGCAGGCCCAGCCCAGGTGATCGGAGTGCAGGTGGGTGAAGGCCACCGCCTCGATGTCCTCGGGCCGGCGGCCGAGTTCGGCCAGACCCTGCGGGAGGGCGCCGCCCCGGATCGCCCGGACGGGGCCTTGCGGACCCTCGTGCTCCTGCGGGCCGAAGCCCGCGTCGATCAGCAGCGCCCGGTCGCCGTGCTCCACCAGCAGTGCGCCGACGCTCCCCACGAGTTGACCCGTGGCGTCCAGGTACTCCGGGTGCGCGGCCCACACCTCGTCGGTGGTGTCCTCCAGCAGGTCCAGCGGCCGGAACCGCACGTCGCCGTCCGGCACGTACGACACCTTCGTGTCGCCCAGCCGTATCGAACGGATCCCCGCCGGCCGGCGCAGTCGTCCGCCCTGATCCACCGTCAAGTCAGCCATGGGTTCTCTCCCGTGAGTCGTCGTCAGGCCGTCACCGCGTTGGTCACGGCGACGAGGCCCAACCATAAGCATCTAACTTGAATCATTCAAGCTAGAAATGTTTTGTCTTGACGGACTTGCTAGAGTGCTGGCATGACGACGTCCCCCGAGCAGCAGGCCATCGCCGAGCGGCAGCTGTGCGGTCTGGTGAACGGGCTGGCGCAGCGGATCGCCGAGCACGTGCGGGAGCGCGCCGCCACCCTGGGCCTCACCGCGTCCCAGGCGACCGCTCTGCGGGAGATGAGCGGGCCGATGACCATGCGGGAGCTCGCCGAGCGCATGAGCTGCGAGCCCTCCAACACCACCTTCGTCGTCGACAAGCTGGAGAAGCAGGGCCTGATCGAGCGCCACCCGCACCCCACCGACCGCCGCGCCAAGCACCTCGTCCTCACCGCCGAGGGCACCGCGCTGCGGACGCGGCTCCTGGACCTGCTCCATGTGGACTCTCCGCTGTCCGGCCTCACGCAGCAGGATCAGCGCGTCCTCCACGGCCTGCTGGAGCGGGCCGTCACCTCTGCGTGAACCTCAGTCGTCGCACAGGTCGGACCGCGGGGGATCGGCGTTGAGGAAGCCGCCGGACTGGTGCTGCCAGAGCTTCGCGTAGGCGCCGTGTGCGTCGAGCAGTTCCTGGTGGGTTCCCTGCTCGACGATGCGTCCGCGGTCGAGGACGACGAGCCGGTCCATGCCCGCGACCGTGCTGAGCCGGTGCGCCACCACGAAGGCCGTCCGTCCTTCCATGAGCCGCCACAGCGCGTCCTGTACGAGGATCTCGCTCTCGGAGTCCAGGGCGCTGGTCGCCTCGTCGAGCAGCAGGATCGGCGCGTCGCGCAGGATCGCCCGGGCGAGCGCCACCCGCTGGCGCTGCCCGCCGGACAGCTTCACCCCGCGTTCGCCGACCATGGTGTCGAGGCCGCACGGCAGGGCGTCCGCGAACTCCGTGACGTGCGCGGTCTCGGCCGCGCGGCGGATCTCGGCGTCGGTGGCGTCCGGCCGGGCGAAGGCGATGTTGTCCCGCAGGGTGCGGTGGAACATCGCCGGGTCCTGGGGGACGTAGGCCATCAGGCCGCGCAGGTCGCTCTGACGCAGTCGGCTGATGTCCTGGCCCCCGATCATGATCCGGCCCGCGTCGATGTCCGTCATCCGCAGCAACAGCCGGGTGAGGGTGGTCTTCCCGCCGCCGGACCGGCCAACGAGGCCGATCTTCGCGCCGCTGGGCACGGCCAGGTCGAGTTCCTCGAAGAGCGGGTTGCCGCCCTCGTGGGCGAAGGTCACCCGCTCGAAGCGGATGTCACCGGCCCGGGCCGGCGGCGGTTCCGGGGTCTGGGGGTCGAGTACGGTCGGCGGCTTCCGCAGCAGCTCGGTGAACTGCGCCGCCTCCGTCATGGAACTCTCCAGGCGGCGGTAGATCTGGTTGAACTCGAACATGATCCGGGTGGCGTTGGAGAAGTAGGTGAAGGCGACCACCACCGCCTCCACACCGCCGTTCCCGCCGCCGGCGACGGCGACCGCGATCAGCAGGCCCAGCGCGTTGGTCAGTACGGACATCGGCGCGACCAGCGTGTCGATGCGCAGGTTGCCGTAGTCCCACGAACGCAGCATGAGGCCCCGCGACTCCGCCACCCGCGAGCGGTGCTCGGCGGCCTCGCTCTCCTCGGCGGCGAACGCGCGGACCGTGTCCATGTTCATCAGGCTGTCGGCGACGTGACCCGACACCCGGGCGATGGCCTCCTCGCGCCGGCCGACGAGCGCCTGCCGGCGACGGACGAGGGGCAGGACGCCCACCGCCGTCAACGCGATCATGGCCAGTAGCACCACGACGAGCAGCGGTTCGTACTGCCAGAGCACCACGGACCCGAACAGCAGCGGCACGAACTTGCCCACGACCGAGAAGGTCAGCGTGTCGACGAACTCCTCGAAGCGGGAGGCGAAACTGAGGACCCGTCTGGTCAGCGAGCCGGCGAAGTTGTCGTGGAAGAACGCGGCGTCCTTCGCGAACAGCTCGTCCATGCCGATCACGTAGAGGCTCTCGATCCCGCGGGCGTCGAGGCGGTTCAGGCAGTGCAGTCCGAGCCGCCACAACCCCTCGCCGAGCAGCAGGACACCGGCGAATGCGAGGACGTACGGGAGCATCGAGCCGATGTCGGGTGCCCGGTCGCCGGCGATGCGCCCGACGAGCTTCGCGACGATCAGCGGGGCGACGTAGAAGATGCCGATGTTGCCCAGGGCCGGCAGCAGCATCGTGGGCACCGCCAGCCACCGCAGCCGCACCAACTCCCGACCGTAGTAGCGAAGTGCGAGGAGCACCGGCCCCCTGCCGGGCCGAACGCCCCGTGGTGCGGACAATCCCATGGCGACCCTGTGATGTCGTACGGCAGACCCCGGATCCGCAGTGTCCCGCAAGAGCACGCCCGCCGTACCGGCGTTCTCCGTGTGGGTTACGTCCCGCACGGACTAACGAGCCGGTACCGCGGGACGGCCTCGGCGGATCCGCCCCGAGGGCTCACGCGGTGCGCGCGGCGGCGTCATCGGGAATGCTGGCCGTGGGGGCCTCGGGCACATCGTTCACGGAGTCCACATGAGCAGCGATCCCGCTGGAGCATCCGCCCCGCCGCCGACCGGTCCCGGCCATGGGCCCGCCGTGTCCCGCCAGGATTTCGACGCGCTCTTCGAGGCGGTCCGTACGTGGGGCCAGTGGGCCGCGGCCGAGCGCGGCGCCTGGAACCGGGTGACGCCGAGCCACGTGCAGCGGGCCGCCGCCGCGATCCGGTCCGGCACGGTCGTGCCGATGGGGCGGCCCTGGAACACCCGCCCGGGACCGGACAACGGAAAGCCGGCGTTGCACTACATGTCCGACCTCGGTGACGTGGAGGCCCCGGAGCCCTCCGCGTACAAGGATTTCCTCGCCGTGGACTACCACGGCAAGGGCGTGAGCCACCTCGACGCACTGTCACACATCGCATACCGTGGGCAGCTCTACGACGGCCGTACCGCCCGCGACGTGGTCGATGCCGCGGGCGCCCGCTTCGGGGCGGTGTCGGCGCTCGGGCCCCTGGTCACCAGGGGCGTACTGCTCGATGTGCCCGCCGCCCGCGGGGTCGCATGGCTGGAGCCCGGCACCGCCGTGCACGCGCGGGACGTCCTCGCCGCGGAGGAGGCGCTCGACGTGACGGTCGGGGACGGCGATGCGGTGCTGCTGCGCTCCGGCCACTTCCGCCGCCGCCGGGAGATCGGCCCCTGGAACCCGGACACGGCGAGCGCGGGCTGGCACGTGAACGCCATGGCGCTGCTGGCCGAGCGGGCCGTCTCCCTGCTCGGCGCGGACGGGGACAGCGACGTACGGCCATCTCCGGTCGAGGGCCTGCACTCCCCCGTCCACGCGCTCGCCATCACCGCGATGGGAGTGCCGCTGCTGGACAACCTCGACCTCGAAGCGCTCTCCGCGGCCTGCGCCCGGGCGGGGCGCTACGCGTTCATGCTCGTCGTGACGCCGCTGAACGTCCCGGGCGGGACGGGCTCTCCCGTCAACCCCGTCGCGATCCTGTGAGGCCCGATCGACGGATTCACCTGTCCTTAAAATGTGAGGAATATACTCAAATCGGGCTATCGAGAGTGTTCCCGTGAGGGAAGTGGTGCAGATGGTGGTCGTGGGAGACCGCATCGGCCCCGTGCGTCCCCGTGACCGATTTCTGCACGGCGCGCCGGCCGAGTCGGTCGAGGGGAGCGTGAGAGGTCCGATCCTCAGCTCATGGCAGCGCTGTCAGTTGCTGGGGCTGTCACCGGACCAGTCCGAGCTGCCCTTCACCCAGGACTTCGACCCGCAGGGCCCCCTCGTCCGCGCCGCCGGGCCCGTGCTGGACCGGCTGGAGTCCATATTCGCGGGCAGCCGGATGAACATCTGCCTCGCGGACGGACAGGGCACGGTGCTCGAACGCCGCTTCGGGGAGAAGGCCATGGTCAGGCATCTCGCCGCGATCCAGACCCTCCCCGGGTTCGTGTTCGCCGAGCAGGTCGCTGGGACGAACGGCATCGGCCTCACGCTCGCGGAACGGCGACTGGTGCAGGTCTTCGGCGCCGAGCACTTCGCCGAGCGGTCCCAGTCGAGCGCCTGCACCGCCATACCCGTCCGCGACCAGCTCAGCGGGCGGATCGAGGGCGTGCTGTGCCTCGGCTATCCCTACACCGACGCGGACCCGGCGCTGGTTCCCGTGGTGCGCAGGGCGGCCGAAGCCATCGAGCGACGGCTCATGGAGCAGAGCTCGGCCCGGGAGCGCGGCCTGCTGCAGGCGTACCTCGACGCGGGAAGCCACGCCCTCGCCGGCGAGGGCGGCGTGAACGGCCACCCCCTCAGGATGGACGAACTGCTGCAGAGCGAGCTGGACCAGAACGATCAGATGCTCCTCAAGCAGAAGGCCACCGAGCTGATGGCCTCGGCCCAACGGGCCGCCTCCGAGGTGCCCCTGTCCCACGGCCGGCGGATCACGCTCGTGAGCCGTCCCGTGACGAGCCCCTCCGGGGTGGAGGGCGTCGTCATCGAGGCCCTCCTTCCCGACGAGCAGGAACGGCACGCCCCCGCCCCGGCACACCCCGCCCCCGCGCACGCGAACGCCGCCCCGCCGCCCGCGCACGTCCCCCGCGCCCCGGACGACACGCCCGCGGTGAGGGGACTGGTGCTGGTGGGCGAGCCGGAGGTGGGGAAGTACGCCGTCGCGGCACGACGCCGCCTGGAGCTGCTGGCCGAGGCCAGCGCCCGTATCGGCACCACTTTGGACGTGACCCGCACGGCCTGGGAACTGGCCGAGATGGCGGTCCCGCGACTGGCCGACTTCGTCACCATCGACCTGCCCGAGGCCGTACTGCGCGGCGAAGAGGCCGCCGACCCCACCGCCGAGCTGCACCGTACGGTCGTCCACGGCATCCGAGAGGACTGCCCCTTCTACCCGGTGGGCGAACGGGTCGGCCTCAGCCCCACCACACCCCACATGCGCTGCCTGACGACCGGGGAGCCGGTGCTGGAACCCGACCTGAGGGCCGCCTTCGGCTGGATCGCCCAGGACCCGGAGCACACCGAGCTGCTCCTCGCCCACAGCGTCCACTCCCTCATCGCCGTCCCCCTGCTCGCCCGCGGCGTCGTCCTGGGCGTGGCCAGCTTCTACCGTTCGCAGGACCCCGCGCCCTACGGGGACGACGACCGCTCGCTGGCCCAGGAACTCGCCACCCGCGCCGCCCTCTGCATCGACAACGCCCGCCGCTACACCCGCGAACACACCCTGGCCCTGTCCCTCCAGCACAGCCTGCTCCCGCGCGGCCTCCCCGAGCAGGGCGCCGTGGAGGTCGCCCACCGCTACCTGCCGGCCGAGGCCGGGGTGGGCGGCGACTGGTTCGACGTCATTCCGCTGTCCGGCACCCGCGTCGCCCTCCTCGTCGGCGACGTCGTCGGCCACGGGCTGCACGCCGCAGCCACCATGGGCCGGCTGCGCACCGCCGCCCGCAACTTCGCGGAACTGGAACTCGCCCCCGACGAACTCCTCACGCACCTGGACAACCTGATGGTGCGCCTCGACCGGGAGGAGGGCGGGGAGGACCCCGCGCTCAGCAACGCGGGCATCGTCGGCGCCACCTGCCTGTACGCCATCTACGACCCCACCTCGCAGCAGTGCACCCTGGCCCGCGCCGGCCACCCGCCGCCCGCTGTGGTCCTGGCCGACGGCACCGTGTCCTTCCCCGACGTCCCGGCGGGGCCCCCGCTGGGCCTGGGCGGCCTGCCCTTCGAATCGGCCGAGATCCACCTCCCCGAACACAGCCAGCTGATCCTCTACACCGACGGACTCATCGAGGACCGCCACCGCGACATCGACGTGGCCCTCGCGGAGCTGCGCCGCGCACTGGCCCACCCGGACCGCGCCGCCGAGGACACCTGCCGGGCGGTCATCGACGCCCTGGCGCCCGAACACCCCGGCGACGACATCGCGCTGCTCGTCGCACGCACCAACGCCGTGTCCCCCGACAACATCGCCACCTGGGACCTGCCCGCCGACCCGGCCCGCGTCTGCGATATCCGCGCCGCCGCCATGGACCAGCTGGGCCGCTGGGGGCTGGAGGAGTCGGCCTTCGCCGCGGAACTGCTGCTCAGCGAGCTGGTCACGAACGCCATCCGCTACGGCAGCGAGCCCATCCAGGTACGCCTCATCCACGACCGCACCCTGATCTGCGAGGTGCACGACACCAGCAGCAGCGCCCCCCGCATGCGCCATGCGGCCACCACCGACGAGGGCGGCCGCGGCCTGTTCCTCGTCGCACAGCTCGCCCAGTCCTGGGGGACCCGCTACACCACCAGCGGCAAGGTCATCTGGGCGGAGTGCGCGTGAACGCGGCCCGACCGGTGACCGGCGCGTTCAGGCAGACGAAATGCCGGATATGAGAGGCGTTGTCCGCATAGAATCCCCCATGCAGTCGGGAAGATCTCGGAGGCCGACCCCCGGAGAAGTCTGTGCATGACGCTCCCGACACCCCAACGGGCCCGTCCTCCCGCTCCGGCGCGGAGCCGCTCGTCCGCATGCGCGGTCTCGGCAAGCGGTTCGGCGGCACCGTCGCGTTGTCCGCGGTCGACCTCGACATCCACAGGGGCCGGATCCTCGCCCTGCTCGGCCCCAACGGGGCCGGAAAGTCCACCCTCATCAAGGTGCTGGCCGGGGTCCACCACGCCGACGAGGGCGAGGTGACGGTGGCGGGGCACCCGCTCGGCTCCCACGCCGCAGCCCGGAACATGTCCTTCATCCACCAGGACCTCGGTCTCGTCGAGTGGATGACGATCGCCGAGAACATCGCCCTGGGCACCGGCTACCCGCGCCGCCGCGGACTGATCTCCTGGCGGCGGACCCGGGAACGCTGTGCGCGGGCCCTGCGGCTCGTCGCCGGGCACCTGGACGCCGACGCCCGGATCGCCGACCTCGCCCCCGCCGAGCGCTCGCTGGTCGCCATCGCCCGCGCCCTGGCGACGCGGGCCGAGCTGATCGTCCTCGACGAGCCGACCGCCACCCTCCCGGCCGCGGACTGCGCCCGGCTGTTCGACGTACTGCACGCCCTGCGCGACCGAGGCCACGGCATCCTCTACGTCAGCCACCGGCTCGACGAGGTCTACGAGGTCGCCGACACCTTCGCCGTCCTGCGCGACGGCCGCCTGGTCAGCCGGGGGCCGCTCGCCGGCCACAGCCCCGCCCGGCTGGTGAACGCCATCGTGGGCCGGGAGCATGCCGTCCACCGGCCCGCCACCGCCCCCTCCGCGGGCCCGCCCGTGCTGAGCCTGGACCGGGTGACGACCGAGTACGCCGGAGGCGTCAGCCTGGACCTGCACGCCGGAGAGGTCCTCGCGATGGTGGGCCTGACGGGCGCCGGCCACATGGACCTGGGCCGCGCCCTCGCCGGCGCCCGGCCCCTCCTCGGCGGGCGTGTGCTGCTCGACGGCCTGCCGTACCACCCGCGTACGGTCCGCGCCGCTCTCGACTCCGGCGTCGGCTTCGTGGCGGCCAACCGCCAGGAGGAGGGCTGCGCCGCCGAACTCAGCGTGCGGGAGAACTTCCTGGCCAACCCCCGGGCGGCCGGCGGGTCGGCGCGGCACTGGATCAGCCCCGGGCGCGAGCGCGCCGAGGCCGCGGCCCTGATCGACCGGTTCTCCGTGCACCCCCGCGACAGCGAGGTGCCCATCGCCACCCTGTCCGGGGGCAATCAGCAGAAGGTCGTGGTCGGCCGCTCGCTCCGGGCGGGCCTGCGCGTGCTCGTCCTCGAAGAGCCGACGGCCAGCGTGGACGTCGGCGCCAAGGCCACGGTCTACCGGCTGCTCGACGACGCCCTGGCCTCCGGCCTGGCCGTTCTGCTCATCTCCACCGATTTCGAAGAGGTCGCAGGCATGTCCCACCGCGCTCTGGTGTTCGTCCGCGGGACCGTGAGCGCCGAGCTGACCGGCAGGGCCCTCACCGTCACCGAACTCACCCGGACCGCCTCGGCCGTGCCGCCCGTCACCACGACCACGACGAACCCATGACCCGCTCCCCCGCGCCCGGGTCCGTGCTGAGCCGTCTCCGCGGACACCTCATCGGCAGCTACGGCCTCCTGGCCCTCGCCGCCCTGCTCTTCCTGGTCTTCTCCCTCGCCCTGCCGGACACCTTTCCCACGCGGGACAACATCTCCTCGATCCTGTCCAACCAGTCGATCCCCGCCATCCTGGCGCTCGGCGCCACGATCCCCATCGCCACCGGCAAGTTCGACCTGTCCATCGGCTACGGACTCGGCCTGGCGCACGTCATGACGATGCAGCTCATCGTCAACGAGGGCTGGCCCTGGCCCCTCGCCTGCCTCGTGGTGGTGTGCGCAGGTGCGGCGATCGGCGCCCTCAACGGTGTCGTCGTCGAGTTCGGGCAGATCGACTCCTTCATCGCCACGCTCGGCACCGGCAGCATGATGTACGCCGCCACCGGCTGGATCACCGACGGCGCCCGGATCGTTCCCGGGCCGAGCGGCCTGCCCACCGCCTTCACCGACCTCTACGACTCCCGGTTCCTCGGGCTGCCCCTACCCGCCTTCTACGTCCTGGCCGTCGCTGTGGCCCTCTGGCTGGCGCTGGAGCGGCTGCCGCTCGGCCGGTACCTGTACGTCATCGGCTCCAACCCGCGCACCGCCGCCGTCATCGGCATCCCCACCCACCGGTACGCCGTCTACGCCTTCGCCGGGTCGGGCCTGGTCGTCGGCCTCGCCGGCGTCCTGCTCGCCGCCCAGCAGCAGACCGGCAATCCCAGTGTCGGGCTCGACTACCTGCTGCCCGCCTTCGTGGGCGCCCTGCTCGGGGCCACCACGATCAGACCCGGCCGCGCCAACGCCCTCGGCACCCTCGTCGCCGTCGCCGTCCTCGCCATCGGCCTCGCCGGCATCGGCCAGTTCGGCGCCCGGTTCTGGGCCACGCCGTTGTTCAACGGCGGCACCCTGCTCATCGCCGTCGGCCTGGCCGGCTACTCCGCCCGCCGCAGGCTGCGCACCCGGGCCACCGCTGCCGGCCACCCCTAGAGCCAGAACACCCCGTACGCGCACCCGCTTCAGGAGCACCGTGCACTCGAACCACAGGACCACCCTCACGGCCGCGGCCCTGGTGACAGCGGCCGCCGCCCTCCTCGCCGGCTGCCAGCGCGGCCCGTCGACCGCCGGCGGACCGTCGCCGTCCGGCTGTCCCTCCGCCCTCGCGAAGGCCGAGGCAGCCGTCCGGGCGGCCGAGAACGCCGACACCTCTTGGAACGGCCCCGTCACCGGCCCCGCCGCGGTGTCCGACCGGACGATCGTCTACGTCGCGCAGACCATGACCAACCCCGGCGTCGCGGGCGTCGCCAAGGGAGCCGAGGAAGCCGCGAAGGCCATCGGATGGCAGCTGCGGGTGATCGACGGCGAGGGCACCCCCGCCGGGATCCAGGCGGCGCTCAGCCAGGCCATCACCCTCAAGCCCTCGGGCATCGTCGTCGGCGGCTTCGATCCCCGGCTGACCTCGCAGCAGGTGGCGCGGGCCCGGGCGGCGCAGATCCCGGTCATCGGCTGGCACGCCGTGCACTCCCCGGGCCCGAGCGAGGACACCGGACTCTTCACCAACATCACCACGAAGGTGGAGGACGTGGCGAGGGCGAGCGCGGACTGGATCATCGCCCGGTCCCACGGCACTGCCGGGGTCGTCGTCTTCACCGACGACTCGATCCCGTTCGCCAGGAACAAGGCGGAGCTCATCAAGAGGGAGCTCGCCACCTGCTCCGGCGTGCGGGTCCTGGCGTACGAGAACATCCCCATCCCGGACGCGAGCAGCCGGACCCCGCAGGAGGTGTCCTCCCTCCTCGCCCGCTTCCGGGACAGGTGGACCCACTCCGTCGCCATCAACGACCTGTACTTCGCCGACGCCGCCCCGGCCCTGCGCGCGGCCGGCGAACCGGGTTCCGGACCGCCCTTCAACATCGGCGCGGGCGACGGCGACCCCTCGGCCTTCCAGCGCATCAACAGCCAGCAGTTCCAGGCCGCCACGGTCCCCGAGCCGCTGTCCCAGCAGGGCTGGCAGATCATCGACGAGTTCAACCGCGCCTTCGCAGGCCGGCCCGCCAGCGGCTACGTGGCCCCCGTCCACATCGCCACGGCGGAGAACAGCGGTGGCGCCACGTCATGGGACCCGTCCGGTTACCGCGAGGCGTACCGGAAGATCTGGCACCGCTGAGGGCCCCTTGCGCGGAGCCGGATCGTTCGATTTAATAAATGAACAGGCATTTATGAACCGAGGGAGTGACGATGGGTCGTCCCCGAGGGGTCGAGGATGCGGCGATCCTGCGCGCGACGGCCCGGGTCATGGGCCGGGTCGGCCCCACGGGACTGACGCTGGCCGCGGTGGCGCGCGAGGTGGGGCTGGTGCCCGCCACCCTCGTACAGCGGTTCGGGTCCAAGCGCGGCCTGCTCCTGGCACTCGCCGAACGGTCCGCGAAGGACGCGGGCGAGCAGGCCGGGCGCGTGCGCAGGGCGCACGGATCCGCCCTGGGAGCCCTGGTGGAGCTGACGGTGGAATCGGTGGCCGAGATGGAGACGCCGGACACCTTCGCCAACCATCTGGCGTTCCTGTGCCTGGACCTCACGGATCCGCAGCTCCACGAGCACGCCCTGGCCGTTCACCGCGCCCGCGCGGAGGCGATCGGGGAACTGCTGGCGGAGGCGGCCGGTGCGGGCGAACTGCGCGCCGGGACCGATCCGGCGGCGCTGTCCCGCACCGTTCAGGCGGTCGTCGCCGGTGCGGGCCTGACCTGGGCCCTCGAACGCCGGGGCACCCTCGCGGAGCGGCTCCGGGAGGAACTCGCCCTCGTACTGTCCCCGCACCTGCCGCACCCGTACGACCAGAACCACGAACTGGAGGGATCATGACGACCGACGCGCGGCCACTGGCCGGCAAGGTGGCCCTGGTCAGCGGCGGCACCCGGGGCGGCGGCCGGGGCATCGCCGTCGAGCTCGGCGCCGCCGGCGCGACGGTGTACGTCACCGGCCGCAGCACCGCCACCGGGCGCTCCGACCTGGACCGCCCGGAGACCATCGAGGAGACCGCCGAGAAGGTCACCGCCGCCGGCGGCCTCGGCATCGCCGCCCGTACCGACCACAGCAGCCCCGACGAGGTCCGCGCGCTGGTCGACCGGATCGCCGCCGAGCAGGACGGACGGCTCGACGTCCTGGTCAATTCCGTATGGGGCGGGGACGCGCTGACCGACTGGGAGAGCCCCCTGTGGGAGCAGGACCTGGAGACCGGTCTGCGGCTGCTGCGGCGGGCGGTGGAGACGCATGTGATCACCAGCCGGTTCGCACTGCCGCTGATGGTCGCCCGCGGGAGCGGGCTGGTGGTGGAGGTCACCGACGGCAACACCGCCCGCTACCGCGGCTCGTTCTTCTACGACCTGGCCAAGTCCGCGGTGATCCGTCTCGCCGTCGGCCAGGCGGCCGAACTGGGGCCCCACGGCATCGCGGCCGTGGCGATCACACCCGGCTTCCTGCGTTCGGAGGCCATGCTGGAGCACTTCGGCGTCACCGAGGCCAACTGGCGCGAGGGTGCGGCCCACGACCCCGACTTCGCCCACTCCGAAACCCCCGCCTACCTGGGACGGGCCGTCGCGGCGCTGGCCGCCGACCCGCACGTCATGGCCAAGACCGGACGGGCTCTGGCCACCTGGGGCCTGTACCAGGAGTACGGGTTCACCGACACCGACGGCACCCAGCCGGACTTCGCCGCCCACTGGGCCAAGAATCTGGGAGAGCAGCACGGGCCCCTCGGAGACCCGCTGTGACAAGCCCCGCCCCTGAGCAGGAGTCTTTCCACGTGACCGATACCGCAGTCCTCGCCGAACAGATCCGGACCCGTCTCGCCGGGTACGAGCGCCGGTTCCAGGCACTGTTCGAGGAGTATTTCGAGCAGCTCGGCGCGACCTTCGACGCACCGTCGTTCAGCCGGTTCACGCCCGAATGCCTCGGCCTGCTGCGTGACCAGTCCCTGCGCGGGGGCAAGCGGATGCGGGTGGCCCTCCTCCACGAGGCGGCCCGGCTGGTGACCACCGAGCCCGTGGCGGGGCTGGACGAGGCGGCTCTGAGCATCGAACTGTTCCAGACCCACGCCCTGGTCCACGACGACATCATCGACGACAGCGCCACCCGCCGCGGCGGCCCCACCACCTACTACGCCTACCGCGACAAGCTGCCCGGCCACCCGCAGGCGGCGCTCGGGCTCGCCGTACTCGCGGGCGACCTCGCGCTGGCGCTCTCCCTCCGGGTCCTCCTCGACTCCGAGGCCCCCCTGCCGGTGCGCCACGGCATGGTCGAGATACAGACCCGGGCGGCGACCGCCACCTTCGTCGGCCAGATCATCGACATGGAACGCGACTTCACGGCGCTGCCGGACGAAGAGGTTCTGCACACCGTCGCCGACTACAAGTCCGCCCGCTACTCGGCACTCGCACCACTTCAGCTGGGACTCCTGGCCGCCGGCGAGCAGCCCGCCCTCTTCGACGCCGAGCTGCGCCGCTACGCACGACTGGTGGGGATCTCCGAACAGATGCGCGACGACTACCAGGACCTCTTCGGTGACGCGGCGGCCATGGGCAAGCCCACGGGTACGGACATCCGCGACGGCCGGCGCAGCTACACCGTCCGGGCCCTGCTGGCGGCCGGGCTGACCGGCCCCGAGCGGGCCGTGATCGAGTCCGCGCTGGGGAACCGTGCATGCACCCGGGAGACGGTCGCCGCCATCGGCGAGATCGCCCGCGACCGCGGCGTGCGGGACAAGCTGCTGGCGGACATGCGGCGCCACGCCGAGCTGGCGTCCGCCGAGGCCGCCCGCTGGCGCCCCCGGTGGCGGGACGAGGCGGTCACCTTCTTCGAGCTCCTGCCGCTGTGGAGCCTCGACCGGCTCAGGTAGGCCGGCCGCGCCCGCGGATCAGGGATTGCCCCACCAGACGAAGTTCAGGTTGCCGCCGAAGAGGGCGGAGGCGAGGGTGGCACCGGCCATGATCCACAGCACGGTGCTCTTCTTCGCGCGGGCCATGGCCAGGGCGAGGGGGAAGAGCAGCGGGAAGGCCGGCAGGATGAAGCGCATCTTCGAGAAGTAGAAGCCGGCTCCCCCCAGCGCCGTGAGGAGGATCATCGCGGTGTAGATCCACACGACGGCGGGGGGCCGGCGCCGGCGCGTCATGATCACGAACAGGGTCACCGCCGCGACCACCGTCAGGGACACCACCACGTGGTTGAGGGTGGTGTGCACCTCGGTGAAGGTCTTCTTCAGGTTGACCAGGGTGTCCCAGCCGCCGTCGTACACCGATCCCCAGCGCTGCTGGAGCTCGAAGTACCCGTCCCAGCGGCCGAAGCGGTACCCGACGTAGCCGACGTACCCGAACCAGCCCAGCGGGGCGATCGCGACGGCCGTCAGCATCCGGCCCACCGGAGGCCGCTTCTTGCGCTTCTTGCGGCGCCACTGGATGTACTCGAACAGCGCCGTCAGCACCACCGCCGCGACGATCGCCGATCCCGACGGCCGCGTGGCACCGGCCAGGAAGGCCAGGACCCCGGCCGTCAGCCAGGCGCGCGACATGACCGCGTACATCGCCCATACGGACAGCGCGAGGAAGATGGGCTCGGTGTACGCCATCGATTCGACGAGCGCGGCGGGCACGATCGCGAACAGGGCGCAGGTGAACAGCGCGACCCGCTTGCCGTAGATCCGGTCGGTCACCGCGAAGATGCCCCAGGCGGCGATGACCGAGGCGAGGAGCGCGAGCCCCATGGCCACCCAGTTCATGGGCAGCCCGGTGACGTAGGAGGTGTACCTGATCATCATCGGGTACACCGGGAAGAACGCCATCTGGCAGCTCGGTCCGGCGTACGCGCAGGGCGAGGGGTACGCCATCGGCGTGGTGAGCCCGCTCTCGGCGATGTGCAGGTAGTACACGGCGTCCCAGCGCCCGCCGAGGATCTCCAGCGGCCGGACGTCCTTGCGCTCCGCCCAGACCGCCATCACGCCGAGGCCGACGGCCCGCAGCGCGATGTGGATCAGCAGCGCCTGCCGGGCCCGCTCCAGGTTGGCGAGCACGCGGCGGCCCGCGCCGCGAAGGGCCGACTCCTTCGCGGCCGCCCCGGGCTCGGCAACGGACTGCGCATCCGGGACACCGGAGCGTATGGAGTTTTGGGGCACATTCCATCCTGATCATCGTTTTAAAGATCAACTGCTATCTGCGGCAGCGTACAACGGTACACAGGTGTCGGACTCCGCCAATACCCACCCAATGGCGGCCACAGCTGACAAGCCGGTGGCCCCGGGCCCGCGGGCCCCGCTACTCCACCGTGAGGTCGTCGAGGTAGACGGCGCCGGTGCCGGTGGCGCCGGCGGCCGGGACGAAGTCGACGCCGATCTCGCGTACGTCGTGCAGTCCGGCGACCTTGGACAGGTCCAGCGTGAGCGTCACCCCGTCCGGTCCGACCTGCCGCGCGCCGTCGTCGTACCACGTCATCCCCGCGCCCGTGCGCACGTACAGCTTGGCCCGGGTGCCGGAGGCGTGATCACCCCAGGGCGCCGTGCGGGCGCGGCCGGTGAGCCGGGTGCGGTCCGTCACATCCCAGGTGCCCTTGCGGTGGAGGAAAGCCTCGCCCTTGGCCAGGTCGACGTCCGCCTTGAGGGAGCGGGTGCCCCGCGCCGCCCATTCGGTGACCGACCAGGGGCCGCCCGTGGTGATCCAACCGCTCCAGCCCTCGGTGCCGGTCTCGAACCCGGCGAGCCGGAGCGGTCCCTCCACCCGCAGGTCGTCGACGTAGACGGCGCTCCTGCCCGTGGCGCCGACGGCCGGGACGAAGTCGACGCCGATCTCGCGTACGTCGTCCAGGGCCGGAACCCTGGTGAGGTCGAGGGTGAGCGTGGTGCCGTCGGGGCCGGTGGGCTGGGCGCCGTCGTCGTACCACGTCATGCCCGCGCCGGTGCGCACGTACAGCTTGGCCTTGGTGCCGGAGGCGTGGTCGCCCCAGGGGGCGGTACGGGCCCGGACGGTCAGCCGGGTGCGGTCGGTGAGGTTCTGCGGGGTGGAGTACTTCAGGAGCGGTTCGCGGCCGGCGCCCAGGTCGATGTCGGCTTTGAGGGACCTGGCGCCGCGGGCGACCCACTCGTCGACCGCCCAGGGGCCCGCGGTCGTGTTGCCGGAACCCCAGCCCTGGGTGCCGGACTCGAAACCGGCGAGTTCCACGCCGGACCGCTCCGTGCGCCGGCTCAGGTCGATCTCCCCGCGGTTGACCACCCACGGGTCGTTCATGAGCTCACTGCCGTGGAGGTTGCCGTTGCGGACCGGGCTCCACGGGCTGTTCCACGTCAGGAAGTACGCGGTCTCCGGAAAGCGGGTGTGCAGGGCCTCGGTCCACTTCGCGTAGTCGAAGCCGGGGTCCGGATGGTCCTTGCCGGGCGCGTTGGGCGGGCCGATCTCGGTGAACGCGAACGGCTTGCCCAGCCGGACCAGTTCGTCGTAGCCCTGCGCCGCCGCCGGGTCCGACAGGTAGCAGTCCAGTCCCACGACGTCCACGTACGAGGACCCCGGGTAGAAGCCCGAGGCGCCGTAGTCGCCCTGCCCGCAGTTCGGCGCGTACACCCAGATGACATTGCGTGCCCCGGCGCCGAGCTTCTTGCCGATGTGGTCGAACATGTCCTGCCACACCGCGCGGAACGCGGCCGGGTTCTGACCGCCCCACCAGAACCATGCGCCGTTCATCTCGTGCAGCGGACGGAACAGCACGGGAACCCCGGCGTCGCTGAGGTCCTTCAGACCGGCGGCCACCTGGTCCAGGGTCGCGTGCCATGCCTTGCCGGCCGGGGTGGCGGGGTCGGTGAGCTCGGCGAAGTCGGCGAGCGGCGCGTTCATCGAGCCGCCGCCGGGATTCGGTGCGTGCACGCTCACCGAGGGCAGGCTCCCCCTGCCCCAGGATTCCTTGAGGTAGCCGTTGCAATAGGTGCTGACGGCCGTCGAGCCCCTGCCGTCCACCCAGCCGTCCGCGTAGTCGCAGGCGATGACCGCCGGGTGCTGCCCCGTGTTCGCGTACACCTCCTCGACCTGCTGCTTCGTCGCGTCGAAGGCGTCACGGTGACTGTCGGTGCGGCTGTATCCGGCGAAGTAGCCGGACATGACCCGCTCGCCGTCACTGCGGTTGGGCAGGTGCGCCAGCCAGTTCAGTACGTCGCGCCCCGGGGCGGACACTGCCGGGTCGGCGGGCACGACCGAGTGCGCTGCCGCGGGGATTGCCAGTCCTGGCGCGACGGCCAGGATGCCGGCACCCAGCGCGGCGGCGAGAGCGGTGGTCCAACGGCGTATGTGCACGGGCGTCCTTCGAGGAACACGGAGGGCTGCGGAGATCGCGGGCTCGGTAGGGCTGCGGTCAGCGTAGTTGACGGAGGGTGGGGCCACCGAGGAGACGATCAAGGAGCGCCCTGTTCGGCCAGGTCCGCCATCAGGTCGTCCCGCCAGCGCGCGGACAACCGCTGGTGCAGGATCGAGGCTGCGGCCGTCGGTGTCGGCAGCAGCACGAAATCGCGGAGCGCCCTCACCGCCCCGTCGCGCAGCGCCCACGCGCTGAAGTCGGCCTGGGTGACGGGCGATTCCTCACACCGGTACCGGGCGGTGTCCAGCATCTTCCGGGCCGCGTGGGTCTCGGCGGCCAGGGTCCTCATCCTCAGCTCCAGCGGTCCGTCGGCCGGGAGCTCCACCGGCTCGTCGCGGCCGATGCGTTCCAGCGCCCGCGACACCTCGGGGTACGTGTCGATGCCGGTCTCGGCCGCCAACCGGACGAGCTGCCCCGCTACCACCGCGCGCAGTTGCTCCGGGGTCGTCCGCGCGACCAGCTCACCGAGGTCGAAGTCCCGGACCCAGGAGGGCTCGGGCCGGGCCGATGCGTCGTGCTCGTCGAGTACCGGCAGCAGCAGCGCGCTCGCCAGCGGCTCCTCCCCGTCCTCCTCGGGCCGCCAGGCAATGCCGTACGCCTCCTCCAGTCCGGCGAGCAAGTGCGCGTACGCGGCCGTCGAACCGGGCCAGGGGTCGACGTACAGGACCTGGTACTCCTGCCCGTCGGGCCCGGTCCTGTAGTCCTCACGCGGCGAGTCGACCTCCCGGCCCGCATCCGGCCGCGGCGCTCCGTCCTCGACGAGGCTGACGCGCACCTGCGGGCCACGCTTGGTCAGGGTCACGGCCCGGGTGTCCTTGGACAGCCGGCGCAGCAGCTCCGGTCGGCCGAACTGGGGATCGCCGCCCTCCTGTGTGGCGTACGACCAGCTGCCGGCCGTACCGATCCGCACCATCGGGCGGTGGCCCGCCCACGGTGCTCCGGCGGACAGCCGGGCCTCCTCGCGGCTCCGCGGCCGGGCGGTGGCCGGTATGGTGCCCAGCCGCTGCGCCAGCTCCGCGGGGGCGATCCCGTGCACGAACACCACGTCCGGCTGCCCGATTTCGGGTTCCGCATCGGTCTGCATGAAGGTGATGGCGACGTACGCACCGTCAGGCCGGGGCGTGGACGGCTCTGCCTCGACCGGCCGCTCCGGTTCCGGCTCGACGGCCTCGGCGGCGAGCGCGAGCGGTGAGACGGGCTCGGGGACGGTGGCCGTCTCGTCCTCCCAGATCAGGACGCCCTGGAAGGCCAGCGGGGTCCGTCCGTTGAAGGGCGTGCCCGTCTCCAGCGCCGTCGCGTAGTCGGCCAGGACGTGACGCAGTCCCGGCCAGGGGGTGAAGGACGGCGCATCCTCGTCGAAGTACCGGCCGACGCGCCCGTGGTTGGGGCCGGGGCGGCAGGCGAGGAACAGGCCGTCGGAGGACTGCCACCCGATGCCCAGGGTGACGAGGAGCCGCTCGTGCGGCCAGTAGGCCAGCTCGTCGTTCTCGTCCTCGTCGTATCCGTACTCCGCCTCGTCCTCGGCGAGGTCCTCGCCGATGTCCCTCAGGAACTCCGTGCTGCTGACGATGTCCGCCACGCCGGACAGCGGCCCGTAGTAGCCCAGCTGGGGCGTCCCGTCCTGGAGCTCCACTCCGTCGTGACGGAGCAGCGACTCCTTCAGGTCGGGCGGGAACGTCAGGCCGAGACGGCGCTCGGCCTCCTGGATGTCCTGCGGGAGGGCGGGCGGCCTGAGTCCCGCGTGGCTGGCGGGGGCGTACTGCGCGAGCCAGGCTTCGATGCGGCCCCAGGACTCGTCAACCGAGGGTGTGATCATGCCGGTACCTTACGTACCCGCACCGACAACGCCCGAGGTCAGCCGGATCGTGGTGGCGGCAAGGCGTCCGGAGGCCGTGAGTTCCCGACGCGGCATTAGAGCTCCATGAAGCGGAACTCGTCCAGCACGGCGAAGCCGGTGCTGTCGTACAGGCCCATCGCGACCTCGTTGCCGCCGAAGACGTTGAACATCATCACCTCGTCGCCGCCCCGCCGGGTGGCCCACTCGCCGACGGCCATCGCGGCCCGGCCGTAGCCCTTGCCGCGGTGCTCCTCGTACACCTCCAGCGAGAAGCCGAAGGTCACGCCCGGCAGGAAGCCGTGGTTCACCCAGCCGGTGCCGATCACCTGGCCGTCGGCCTCCATCGCGTAGAAGGCGTGCCCCGGGGTCAGGTATCCCTGCGGGAGGTGGAGGGCGAAGTCGTGGTCGGACTTCTCCTTGGCCTGCTCCGGGGTCAGCGCTCCGGCCCGGACGATGTCCGCGATGTACGCGGCCTCCTCACCGGCGTACCAGCCCGGGTACTCCTCCTCCGTGAGCCTGCGCACCGTCAGGCCCGGCGGCAGTTCGGGCCGCTCGGCGGCGGCGCGCATCCGGTTCTGTCCCCGTACGGGATAGTCGGCGAACGCCCCCGCTCCGCCGGTGAGCCGGACCTCCACCCGCTGGGCGCCCTGCCCGGCGCACCACCGCTCGGCCCATGCGCGGCCCTGCGGCGCGGTCAGGTCGTGGATCCGGCCCACGGCCGCCCCGTTCTCCTGCGTCACCCCGACCGCTGTCCACTCGGTGCCGTCCGTGGCCACCGTCCAGTCGTCGATGCCCTTCGCCGCCCGTTCCAGCAGGGCCCGGGCCAGCGGCTCCGAGCACCCCGCGGCCCGGTACCCGGCCAGCACCCGTTCCTCGAACCCGGCTCGCCACGCACCCCGGTCTGCCACGATCTCCATCTCGTTCATCCGGCCACCCTAGGGGCCGCCGGCCGAGCGCGGCCTTCGAATTAAGGCCGGTCAGGCGCCGGGGACGGGACCGCCCTCCAACAGCTCGGGGCCGTTGTTGCGCACGTTGTTGACCGCGGTCGACACGGCGCGCACCTCCAGCCGGCCGCCGCCCGGGGCGGCGAGGAGGGCCCGCAGTTCGTGCGGGTCCTCGTGCGCGGGGTCGAGCCAGGCGTCGTAGTCGTCGGGGGTGAGGGCGAGCGGCATGCGGGGGTGGATGCGGCCGGCGGCATCGGTGGCCTCGGTGGTGATGATGGTGCAGGTCGCCCACCACGCGGCCGGATCCCCCTCGTCGGCCACCGCGGGGTCGCGCCAGAACTCGTACAGCCCCGCCATCGCCATGACGGCACCGTCCTCGGGCTGGATGAAGTACGGCTGCTTGTACGCCTTCGCGGTATCGGCGGCGGGCACGGGAACCCACTCGTAGAAGCCGTCCGCGGGCAGCAGGCAGCGGCGTTTGGCGAAGGCCCTGCGGTAGGCCGGCTTCTCGTGCACCGTCTCCACCCTCGCGTTGATCATCTTCACCCCCGAGGCCGGGCTCTTCGACCACGAGGGCACCAGGCCCCACCGCAGCGCGCGCAGCTGCCGCTCCAGCACGCCGGTCTCGCGGTCGGCCCGTTCCAGTACGGCCCAGACCCCGTCGGTGGGAGCGACGTTCCAGCTCGGCTCCAGCGCCCGGCCCGGATCCCTCCTGGTGGCCCCGAACAGGCTGGACAGGTCCTCAGGACCGCGGGTGGAGACATATCGACCGCACATGGCCCCCAGCCTGCCACCGCACCCGGCCCCGGCGTTCGAGGCCCGCCCACGGGCCGGGCACGACGGAACGGGGCTCGCGCCCCCGCTCCCCCGGACGGGTGTAGAGACCGCCGGTATATGCCGGTGGGTGACCTACCATGCAGGACATGAGTGATCGTGCGATGCAGGAACCGACCCTGCTCCTCCTGACCGCGCTCGCCGACGAGCCCCGCCACGGGTACGCCATAGCGCGCGAGGTGGAGCTGATATCCGGCGGGCGCGTCAAGATGCGGACCGGCACCCTGTACGGGGCCCTGGAGCGCCTCCTGAGCCAGGGGCTGATCGAGGTCCACGAGGAGCAGATCGTCGACAGCCGGCTGCGCCGCACCTACAGCCTCACGGCCGCCGGCCGGCAGAGCCTGGCCGCAGAGGCGGAGAGGATCGCCGCGACCGCGCGCGAGGCAGCCCGCCGCCTGGGCGTCTCCGGAGGGACGGCCACGGCATGAGCCTTCGCCTGCTGCGCCTGTACCCCGAGGATTTCCGCCGGGCCTTCGGCGACGAGATGTCCGAGGCCTATCGGGAGGCGACCGAGGACGCAGGCCCGCTCACCCGCCTGCGGGAAGCCGGCGACATCGTGGCGCACGCGCTGCGCCTGCGCCTGCGGGTGGGGTCCGCGCACCGCGGCGGGCGCCTGTTCGCGGCCGCCGCGCCCTTCGCACTGGCCGCGACGGGCGCGTACTCCGCCTCGCTGCTCGCCTCCAGCCTCAACTACCTCTACGTCACCGGCCAACCCGACTCCGTCGGCCCCCTCGGCTACGCGATGAACGGCTTCCACCTGCTGACCTTCATCGGCACCGTCATCGCGCTGGGCGGCCGCTTCGCCGCCGGTACGCGGTGTGCGTTCGCCGGCTCGTCGGGCACCGCGGCCTGCCTGCTCGTCGCGGTACTGCCCGGCGCGCTCCACATGCCGCTGATGCACGCGGCCTACCTGATACCGCCGCTGGCGGTCGCGGCCGTCCCGCTGCTCTGCCCGCCGGACCTGCGCCCGTACGGCCGGATCAGGAGCGGTGCGGGCCGGCTGGCGCTCATGGTCTGGGCCCTGCTGTCCGTGGTGATCCTCGCCCTGCCCGGTGCGGAGGGGTCCGCCGCCGTCCCGCTGTGGCGGTTCACCCTGCCCCTGGCCGCCGCGCTGGTCCTGCTCGGGCGGGAGGCACTGTCCGGCGTACGCACGGCCGGCCAGTTCACCCTGGCCGTCGTGCCCTTGCTCGTCACGGGCTACTTCGCCGGGTCGTTCGGCAGGGACACCGCGCTTCCGTTCCTCGGGATGCTCGCCTTCACCGCCCTGGCCGTGCGGATGTGGCGCCGCAGGCGTTCCGGGTCGCTCAGCCGTCGTAGCGGCCGACGCTGACACGGATCTTGGACTGGCCGTGGCCGAGCTCCTCCCAGTCCTCCATGAAGCGCGCCGTCAGGCCGTGCCCGGCCGCGAGGTCGACGAGGGTCTGGGTGCGGTAGTAGAAGTCCTCGCGCAGGACCTGGTGTTCGGTGCCGGTCGTGCGGTCGAAGGTGAAGTCGAAGTGGCCGCCGGGCGCCAGGACGCGGCCCACGTGGGCGAGGCACTCGTCGATCACTTCGATCGGTGAGTGCGAGAACACGCTGTGGGCGTGGACGACGTCGAAGTATCCGTCGGGGAGGAAGTCCAGCGTCAGGTTCCCGGTGATGGTCAGGTGCGGGACCTTGGCCTGCAGCCCTCGGTCGGTCAGGGTGCGCTTGGCCTCGATGAGGATGTCGGGCGAGATGTCGACGCCGTAGTAGTGGCCCGCTTCGAGGAAGTCGATGAAGCGCCAGCCGGCGCGGAGGTTGCCGCAGCCGATGTCCAGCATGCGCGCCCCGGGCGTCAGCCCGTGCCGGAGAAGGTAGTCGAACTGCATCTGCCCCAGAGCGAGCCAGCGTTCGTGGGTCTGGCTGCCGACGGCGGCCTCGGGGTTGCGGCGCGTGTCCGAGGCCATCACGGCCCGGTAGTAGCTCACGTGGTCGGGGTGCTTGAAGGCCAGCCACCGGTCACGGGCGGCCCGCTTCAGATACGGGGCGATCCGGTCCGGCCGCCTCGCGGCGTGGCGGACCTTGTGGGCGAGGGACTCCCGGTTGGCAGTGAGGTCCTTCTTGGTGGCCATGGGCACTCCATCTCCGTCGCACGGCGAAATTCCCGACGGCGGGGCAGGAGCGACCGCCGACGGGGAGGATCTTCAGACCTCACCATACGTCGGTGGCCGACATATACAAACCACTGGACTGTCTGTCTCGGCGAGGTCCTCGGACGACTCGCCGTTCCGCTCAGGGGCGGGGCGCCGGGGGCGGGGAACCCTCCAGCAGCCGGGTGACTTCCTGCCCGAGCGCGTACGGGGCCGCCGTCGCACTCACGCCCAGCTGGGCCGCCGACAGCCTCGGCATCGCCCTGCACCGGCGCTACGACGCCAAGGGGCTGGCGGCCGATCTGGACCGCGCGGTCGGCGCGTTCACCGCCGCCGCAGACGCGACGGACGAGGGCAGCGTGAGCCGTCAGACCGCGCTGATGAACCTGTCGATCGCCCTCCACGCACGGGCCTCGGAGCGCCCGGATTCCCCGTCCTCGGCCACCGACCTGGACCGGGCGGTCGAGTGCCTGCGGAGCGCCCTCGAACACATGCCCGCGCTGCGGCCCGCACGGGGCGGCGCGGCGTCGTCCATGGCCTCGGCCCTGAGCGACCGGTTCGCCCGGACCGGCGCCGCGGACGACCGGGAACAGGCGATCGTGTGGGGCATCGCCGCATGGGAGGAGGAGCAGGCGGACGAGGGGGTCCGGATCACCGCCGCGCTCGTCGCCGCCGGAATGCTTGCCGCCGAGGACCCCGACCGCGCTGCCGACCTCGCCGAGGCGGCCGTACGCATGCTGCCGCGGATCGCCTCGTGGTACTCGTACCGGGCCGACCGCCAGGACATGATGTCCCGGTTGGGCGGTACGGCCGGCACGGCGGCCGCCCTCGTACTGGGCGCCCGGCGGGGAACGGCGGCGGAGCGGGCCGAACGCGCCTACCTGGTACTGGAGTCGGGCCGGGCGGTGCTCCTCGGGCACGCGCTCGGCACCAGGGGCGACCTGGCGGATCTCGAACGGACCCGGCCCGACCTGGTGCGGCGTTTCAAGGAAGCAAGGCACCGTGTGGAGAACCCCGTGCCCGACGGGCTTCCGCCCGTGGGCGCCTCGGACATCGCAGCCCGGGCCGCGTGGCAGGTGCGCATCGCCCAACAGCAGCGGCTGCACGCCGCCGAACTCCAGGAACTGACCGAGGAGGTCAGAGCCCACCTCGCCGCGTTCGGGAAGCCCCCGACGCTCCCGGAGGCCCTCGCGGAGGCGGCGGAGGGCGCCCTCGTGATGCTCAACGTCACCTTGCTGCGCAGCGACGCCCTGCTGCTGACCTCCGAGGGCATCACGGCCGTCGAACTCATCGCCCTGACCCCCGCAACGGTCACCGAGCGGGTGTCCGCCTTCCGCACGGCGGTGGACACCCTGTCGGGCGACGCCGGTTTCGAGGAACAACTGGCCGCCCAGGACGTCCTCACCTCGGTTCTGGGATGGCTGTGGGACGCGGTGGCCGAGCCCGTACTGACCCGGCTCGGCCACACCCGGCAGCCCGAGGAGGGACAGCCGTGGCCCCGGCTGTGGTGGGCGCCTGGCGGCGTGCTGGGTGCGCTGCCCCTGCACGCCGCCGGCCACCACACCGACCTCGCCGCCGATGGTGCCGACGGTGCGGGCCGCCGTACGGTCATGGACCGCGTGGTCAGCTCCTACACCCCCACCTTGCGCGCACTGCGCCACGCCCGGGCCCAGGCCCGCCGGCAGCGCACCGGGCCCGTGGCGCACCGCGCGCTGCTGGTGGCCATGCCCGTCACACCGGGGCTGCCCGACGGGGGGCGCTGAGCCAGGCCTTGGACGAAGTCGCCCGCGTCCGGCGCCACTTCACCGACGTGACGCTGCTGTGCGGCCCGGACGTGATCGTCGACCCGCCCGCCGACGGCCCGGCCGTCAGCTCCGAGGTACTGGCGCGGCTGCCGGGCATCACCGTCGCGCACTTCGCCTGCCACGGCATGACCGACGGCGCCGATCCGTCGTTGAACCGGCTGCTCCTGCACGACCACGCAAGCGCTCCGCTGACCGTCCAGGACCTCCTGCCCACCGAACTGGACAGCGCCCGGCTGGCGTACCTGTCGGCCTGCAGCACCGCCTCCTCGACGCGCGGCAGACTCTCCGACGAGGCCATCCACCTCGCCTCGGCCTTCCAGCTCGCCGGCTTCCCGCATGTGATCGGCTCCCTCTGGGAGATCCACGACCGGATGGCCGCCGCCCTCGCCGACAGCTTCTACGCGGGACTGCGCACCGGCTCCGCTCCCCCCGACACGGAGCGCGCCGCGCAGGCGCTCCACCGAGCCGTCCGAGAGGTGCGCGACGGAGCGGACCTCCCGGGGGCCTACGACCGCACGCGCAACCCGTACCTGTGGGCGGCGTACCTCCATGCCGGCGCATGAGGCGCGGTGCCCGCCGGGGTACTGACGGCGACAAAGGCGTTGTGCGGGCAGCTGGGGCGGTCGCATGATCTCCGGATGGACGAGACGCCGAACCGCTTCCCGGATTGCCTGCCGGCCCTGCGCGACGCGGCGCGCGAAGCGGGCTTCAGCATGTCCTGCGACGAGCGCACCGGCAGCTTGCTGGCCCTCCTCGCGGCCGCCCGCCCCGGCGGCCGTGTCCTCGAACTCGGCACGGGGGTGGGTGAGGGCACCGTGTGGCTCCTCAGCGGGATGGACAGCGCCTCGCGTCTGGTCACGGTCGAGTTGGACGGGGCCGTTCAGAGGGTCGCCCGCGAGCACTTGGGGTCCGACCCCGGGGTGACGTTCGTGACCGAGGACGGCGGTGAGTGGCTGGAGAGGCACGACGGGGGGCCGTTCGGATCAGGGCCGGGCCCGGCCCTGATTCGCCAGACACCCCCTAGGGCTGGGGGCAGTTGTACTGCTCCGGCATCGGAACGGTGACGCAGTACGAGCCCTGGCCGGCGGCCTCCCTGACGATGTCCTCGGGCACGGTGAAGACCACGCTCCGCGAGCGCGGCATCACGACCGTGCCGATCTGGCGGACGAGCGAGGCCCGGTCTCCGGCTTCGGTCGGGGAGTCGGTCCTGTAGAGCCCGACCGGGATCCGCGCTCCGGGCTCGAAGCCGTAGATGAGGATCCGGTGGCTGCCGCTGTCCACGACCAAGCGGTCGGGGCTGTCCGGAAGTTCGACCGGGTGGCTGTGCCGGGCCGCCAGCGTGCCCTGGGTCGCCCGGATCGTGAGCGTGCCGGCGGCGGCGAGGTCCTCCCGGGCCGCGTCGGGCGGCACGAACCACCACTTCTCGCTCTGCAGCACGCCGTCGCCCTGGGGGTGCACGGCCAGCGCCTGCCCGGTGAAGAGCGACTCGGACGGCTCGTCGTGCGCGTACGTGAGCTCGGAGGCGGCGGGCCGGGCCGTGGTCGCGTACTGCCGGCCGCCGGCGGTGACGACGACGTCGACGGGTGCGTCGGGCGAGAAGCCGCTCAGGCAGAGGGCCACCTCGTCGGGGGTGATGACCCGGTCCAGTGCGCGGATGTTGCCGATCCAGACCGCGGGCGAGCCGCCGCCGATGCCGGGGATCTTCCCGAGGTCCGCGGTGCAGTCGGGGACGGCCCCGTTGCCGGCCGCGAGGATGGTGATCTGCTCGGCCAGGAGGACGTCCGTGGCCGGGTTGGTGGTCGGGGGGATCGTGGGGGTCGGCGTCAGCGTCTGCGTGCGGGCGTCGCTCGGGGTGGCGGACGCCGACGCGGCGCCACGGCTCGGGGAGGTGGTCTCCGACGGCGGGCTGCCGCACCCCGCGGCGACCCAGCCCAGCATGGCAATGCTCAAGATCAGTCGTCTCGGTGTCACGCGCACCACAGTCCTTTCCGGATCAGCCGGCCGGTGAAGCGTCGGGGCACCGGGCACCGGCGCCCTTGGCCTCTTGCTGGAGGGAGTTCTTGAGTTCCTCGTACCGCTGCGACGTGATCTCTCCCTTGGCCCGGGCGGCGCCCAGCTGGTCGAGCGCGGCCCGCATGTCGCGGCAGCCCGAGTCCGTGTCGCCGCGCTGGAACTCCCAAGAGGCCGCGAGCGCCTGCCAGAGCCCGCGCCGGGCGAAGCCGCGTTCCCCGGCGATCGCTTCCTTGATGAAGGAGATGGCGGCGGCCAGATCGCCGCGCCCGAAGGCGTGCACCGCCGCGACGGAGGCGGCCAGTGTCTGCAGGTCCTTGACCGTGCGGCCCCCCTCGGCGGAGCGGACCCGCTGCAAGGCCTCCTCGATGGTCCCGTCGTCGGGAACGATCCGAGCCGTCACCCTGCACTGCTCCACCTGGGCGAGGTTCACCGAAGCCCGCAGCCTGCCGACTTCGGAGAAGAGGCCGTCGGCCGCGAGGCGCCGCAGTTCTGCGGACGAGGCGGTCAGGGCTGCGGCGTCCACCGTCCCCGGGCGGCAGCTCGGGGAGGGGCCGAGCGCGAGCTGGTACTGCGCACCCGCCAGGCTGAGGCGCGCGCGCAGTGCGATCCGTCCGTTCGGGTCGATGGCCCGGTAGTCGGCGCGAGCCGCTTCGAGGTAGGGCTTGCGCTGAGCCGCTGGGAGGCCGAAGGCCACTTGTTCGAGGACGTGGCCGCGGAAGAGCCGGACCAGGTCGGTCGTGACGAACTCGGCTCCGTCCTGCCGGGTGGTGCCCGTGCCCGCGGGCAGCAGTCGGTCCAGCTCCCGCTTCGCCTCGTCGACTTCGCCGTTGCGCCAGAGGTCGAGGGCGTGGGTGAAACCGGCCAGTCCGCGGGTGCGGCGTACCAGCTCGGAGATCACGTGTCTGCGGCCGGTGTCGGAGCTCCAGTCCTGATCGAGCCGGATCGGCCCGCTGAGGTACCACCCGGCGAGTTCGGGTGCGTCGGCCACCTGGGCGGCCCGTACGTAGACGGCCGGACGGAGTTCGGTCTGCCCGGCGGAGTCGGTGGCGACGAGACCGCCGATGACGATCCCGGCGTTCGTCCGTTCGACGAAGCGGTTCGTCCAGTCGTCCAGCTCCTGGTGGTCCTGCCCCGCTCTTCCGAGCACCTCCAGGGGAGGCGAGATCAGCCTGGCGTAGTCGTGTGCCCTGCTGCCCTCGGGCAGCTTGTCCTTCATCAGATCCGCCGTGAAGACCTCCGACACGTCGTCCAGCACCTGCTGGTCGTGGCCGGCGCCGACGCCCTCGAAGCCGACCACGGCCACGTCCTGGCCCCCGGGCAGGCGGGGCAGCTCCGGCGGCGGTGGACTCGGCTGGAAGACGATCACCAGAGCGATGCAGACACCGAGGAATCCCACCAGGCCGGCGACGGACAGCCGGCGCGCGCGGCGGGACATCTTGGGCCGGTCGGCAAAGGTCATCCTGACGGCGACGATCCCGCCGATGAGGACCGCGAGGAGCAGGAGGGCGGCGCCCACGGGACCGGACTCGATGCCGAAGAGCTGTAGCAGCGGACCGAGGCCCGCCGAGAGCAGCGGGCCCGCCACCGCCAGCAGACCCAGCCACCACGGCAGCGAACGGGAACCGTTGCCCGGCTCCTCGGGTGATTCCGGCGGCGGCTCGGCGGCGGGGCTTTCGTCCGGGGCGTCCGGCTCAGGGCCGTCCAGCGCGATCTCCCTTCGGAACACGGTTCGCGGTCGCACCTTTGCATACATTCCGGGCAAATAGGCGGTGCCGCTCCGCCGACGGCGCAGAAGTCCTGCGAGCCCTCGGTGCTCAGGCCGAGTGGATGTCGACGGTCCGGCCGTCGGGGTCCGTGAGCAGGTGGCGGCCGGGGGCGAGCGGTGGCACCGCGGCGGCGGCGGTGAGGGTGAGGCCCAGGCGCAGGGCGCCGGTCTCGCGGCGGCGCCGATGCCCGCGCGGACACCGGCCGGAAACCGCGCCGGGTCGACGGTGGTGGCGAGGATGACGCCCACGTCGGCGACCGATGCCGCCTTCACCGGACGCGCCGGGCAGACCAGGCCGCCGATCCGGTCGAGCGGGAGCCGCGACCGTACGGCGACGACGCGGACCGGCAGGTCGGCGGCGAAGCCCAGGAGCCGCAGCGCCCGGGCCCGGGCCGCCTCGTCGCTGTCGGAGCTGATCACCAGCTCCACGAGGGCGGGGTCGGCCATGGTCGTGCGGGCGGGACCGTACCGCTCGACGGCCGCCGCGGTGGCGATGGAGAGCCGGTCGAGGAGCACCTCGTCGAGCGGGCTCGGCGGGCCGGGGCGTTCCAGCCACACCGTGCCGATCTCCTCCTCGTCGAGGGTGATCGGCGCCGCGGTGAACTCGGGCGACGCCGGGGCGGGCGCTTCCCTGCCGTCGGGCGCCGAGGTACGGGCGGCAGCGACGGCGGCGGGGCTGGACGAGGTGATCGGGCGGCTGCCCGGCGGCTGGGCGACGGACGTCGGCGAGGGGGGCGCACTGCTGTCGGGCGGTGAGCGCCGGCGCGTCTCGATCGCGCGAGCGCTGCTGAAGGACGCGCCCGTCGTACTGCTCGACGAGGTGACCTCCGCGCTGGACCCGGTGAACGGGGCGGCGGTCCACGAGGGCATCGAGCGCCTGATGCCGGGCCGGACCGTGGTGATGGTCGCGCATCGGCTGCGGACCGTCCGGCGCGCCGATCGCATCGCCTTCCTGGACGGCGGCCGGATCGTGGAGGAAGGCAGCCACGACGAACTGCTGCGCCGCGGTGGCCGCTACGCCGAGTTCTGGCAGGTCTCCATGGCGCCGGCCGCGTGAATGAACCGGTACGCCCTCGCCGGCCGCCGCCCCACACAGCGGCCGACGAGGCTTCCGGCGCCAGACACCCCCTAGCGGCCCGCGGGAGTGGTGTTGTCGGTGACCGTGCCGTCCGTACCGGAGACGGTCACCGCGTGCCGGACGCCGTCCGGTCCCAGGACGACGGCCCGCCAGGCGCTGCCGCCGCCCTCCTGGGCGACCACGCGCAGGCTCTCGACCTTGCCGCCCGGCACCGCCGCGGCGGCCTTGTCGGCTGCGGCGCCGATCGACAGCGACGGGAGCGGCGCAGGGGCGTTCTTCGGGGACCCCGGCCGCGCGTCGCCGCCGTCGAGCCCCTTGAGGCCGTCGAGGCCGTCGCGCACCTTCGGGCCGTCGTGCCGGCCCTGGCCGCCGCCCGGCGGGCCGCCGCGGCGCTCGCCCTCACCGACGGGACCCCACTTGCCGCCGCCCTCGTGGCCGTCCTCGAACCACGCGAGGCGCGGGCCCCGGTCCATCCGCCCGTGGTGGTGCTCGGAGACGGCGACGGCCGCCGCCCCGCCGCCCACGATCACCACGGCCGCGCCCAGCACCGCCCACCGGGCTCCCCTGCTCCGGGGCACCAGGCGGTCCAGGGCGGCACGACCCCGGCCCCCGGCCTTCGGGGCGTCCTCCGGCTGAGGGGGCTGTGGGGGCCGCTCGGGCTGCCCGGGCTGCTCAAGCGGTGGGAAAGTATCAGACATACCGGTACTCCTCAGGACAACCGGGCGCTCACTGCACCCGGCTGGTTCCCGAGCATGCTGAGCCGATCCTGAAGCCCACCTGAAGCTTCCTGAAGACCTCTTCAGCCGACCGCCGTCCGCACCTGAGACCCTGTCGGCATGCGCGTACTGGTGGTGGAGGACGAACGGCGGCTGGCGGTGGCCCTCCAGCGGGGGCTCCAGTCGGAGGGGTTCTCCGTGGACGTGGCCCATGACGGGCCGCAGGGCCTGTGGCTGGCCACGGAGCACGACTACGACCTGATCGTGCTCGACATCATGCTGCCCGGCCTCAACGGCTACCGGGTGTGCGCGAAACTGCGGGCGGCCGGCAACGAGTCGGGAATCCTGATGCTCACCGCCAAGGACGGCGAGTACGACGAGGCGGAGGCCCTGGACACCGGCGCCGACGACTTCCTGTCCAAGCCGTTCTCCTACCTCGTCCTGGTCGCCCGGCTCCGCGCGCTGGGCCGTCGTACGGGCCGCAGGCGCCCCCAGGTGATGCGGTTCGGCGATCTGCTGATCGACTCCGCCCGGCACTCCTGTTCCCGTGGCGGTACGGAGATCCGGCTCACCGCCCGGGAGTTCGCGGTCCTGGAGTACCTGGCCCGGCGCTCCGGCGAGGTGGTGTCCAAGCGGGACATCCTGGAGCAGGTCTGGGACAGCGCCTTCGACGGCGACCCCAATGTCGTGGAGGTCCACGTCAGCGCCGTACGCCGCAAGATCGACGCGCCGTACGGGCGCACCGCGCTGGAGACCGTACGCGGCGCGGGGTACCGGCTGGCGGCCGACGGTGGCTGAGCGACCCCTGTTCCGGCCGGGCCCGCACCTGCTGGGCCGACTGCGGCGGCCGTGGCGGCCGGGCCGGCTGCGGCGGCTGTGGCCCACCACGGTCCGGGCGCGGGCCACCGCGGGCGCCTGCGCGGTGGTGGCCGTGGCCCTGGCGCTCGCCTCGTTCGCGCTGCTCGGGCTGCTCTCGGCCGATCTGCGGCGCAACGCGGAGAACGACGCCCGCCGCCAGGCTGAGACGGTGGCCCAGCTCGCCGCGGCCGGGCGGCTCGACCGCGTACGGCCCCCGGCCCGCGGGGTCGAGTTCGTCCAGGTCGTGGACGCCGACGGCCGGGTCGTCTTCGCCAGCCCGAACCTGGCGGGTCTTCCCGCCTTCCCCGCGGCCCGCCCTTCAGGACCGGGGACCCGCGTGCACACCTGGAAGGTCCGCCCGCTCGGGAGCGAGCACCGCCAGCGGGTCGTACAGGTCGTCACGGACACCCCGCAGGGCATGGCCACCGTCTACGCGGGGGCCTCCCTGCGCGACGCGGACGCCGCCGGCGACACCACGACCGCCGCGCTCGCGATCGGCGTACCCCTGCTGCTGGCCACCGTCGCGCTGGTCACCTGGCGGGTCACGGGCCGCGCGTTGAGGCCGGTCGAGGAGATCCGCGCCGAGGTCGCCGGGATCTCCGACCGCGACCTGCACCGCCGGGTGCCGGTGCCGGCCACCCGCGACGAGGTCGCCCGCCTGGCGGAGACGATGAACGCCACGCTGGACCGGCTGGAGGCCTCCGGCGTCCGCCAGCGGCAGTTCATCGCGGACGCCTCCCACGAGCTGCGCAGCCCCATCACCGTCCTGCGCACGCAGTTGGAGGTGGCCCTGGCCGTCCGGGATCCGCAGCTGTGGCCCGAGCTGATCAGCGGTGCCCTGGAGGACATCGAGCGGCTCCAGCAGCTCTCCTCCGACCTGCTGCTGCTCGCGCGCATCGACGCCGCCCAGCCCGTGGCAGCCGTCCGCCTGGTCCTGACCGACCTCGTGCAGAACACGG
Source organism: Streptomyces sp. NPDC051183 (assembly GCF_040682455.1). NCBI lineage: Bacteria > Bacillati > Actinomycetota > Actinomycetes > Kitasatosporales > Streptomycetaceae > Streptomyces > Streptomyces sp. NPDC051183. The sequence continues at coordinate 54,924 of NZ_JBFBBA010000034.1, read as the reverse complement.
TGGGCGCCCGGCTCGGCGACCGCGTGCCCGTACGCACCGACCTGGCGGCCGGCGTGGAGGTGTCCGGGAGCGAGCTGTGGCTCGGCCGGGTCGTCACGAACCTCCTCGACAACGCCCAGCGGTTCGCGGACCGGGAGATCCGCGTCGTGCTGCGCACCGGCGGTGGGCAGCACGCGCGGACCGCCGTACTGGAAGTCACCGACGACGGGCCCGGAATCCCGCCGGAGGACCGGGAGCGGATCTTCGAGCGGTTCACGCGCCTCGACGACGCCCGCAGCCGCGACCACGGCGGGGCCGGGCTGGGGCTCGCCATCGCCCGGGACCTGACCGCCCACCACGGCGGCACCCTGACGGCCGAGGACTCCCCGCGCGGGGCCCGCTTCGTCGTCCGGCTGCCGCTGTCAGCCCCGGCGGGCGATCACCGGAAGTCGAGCATGTAGAAGACCTTGTCGTAGCGGCGTTCGCCGACGGCGACGAAGTCGGGCAGCCGCCCGTACTCGGTGAAGCCCAGCGACCGGTAGAGGTGCAGGGCGCCGCTGTTGTCGCCACGGGCGTCCAGGGTCAGCACCTCGATACCGGCCCGGCGGGCGTCGGCGATCAGAGCTTCGGTCAGCGCCCGTCCGACACCGTGCCCGTGCACCGCGCCGTCCACCGCGAGCTTCTCCAGATCTGCGTGCGGCCGATGGGTGGGCCGTGCGTAGCGCAGCCAGTACCCGAGCCCGACGAGCCGATCACCGAGGTACGCGGCACGCAGCGCCCCGTCCCCGGTCCGTGCGGCGGCGACGACGCGGCCGAGGAGTTCCTCCACCTCGCCGCGCGAGGGGGCTTCGACCCAGCCCAGCGCGGCCCCGTCCCGGACCAGGTCCGCGAGGATCCGGTGGGCCGACTCCACGAACGGGTCTCCCGGTTCAGCTTCGGAGCCCGGACCCCGTACGTGAAGGGCGATGGGTTCACCGGTCCCGCTGCTGATCATGGCCGTGTTCATGACCAGCAGCCTAAGGGCCGTCCGGGGAGGCAAGTGGGCGATCACCGGGGCGGGGGCGGGGGCGCGGCGGCGTGTCGGGGGAGGTCGGGGGCCGGCTGCGCCACGGTGGGACTTGTCGCCCCGACCCGAACGAGAGGTCCGCCATGACCGCCGAAGGCCCTTTGCACACCCACCGACGCACGCTGCTGCTGGCCGCCGGAAGCACCGCGATCACCGCCTTGGCATCCGCCTGCGCCGCGAGGCAGACCGGAACGGAGGCGGCGGGCCGGGCTCCCGCCGTGCAGGCCGCCGCCACGGGCCGGCCGTCCGGTCCGCCGCCCGCGTGCGTCCTCACGCCCAAGACCGGGGACGGCCCCTACTACACCCCCAAGAGCCAGATCCGGTCCGACGTCGTGGAGGACCGCGAAGGAGTTCCGCTGCGGCTGGACCTGAGCGTCGTCAAGGTCTCGCAGGGGTGCAAGCCGATGGCGAAGGTCGCCGTGGACGTCTGGCAGGCCGACGCCTCCGGCATCTACTCGCTGAACGGCGCCACGTACCTGCGCGGCACCCAGACCACCGACGAGAACGGCCGCGTGGTGTTCCGCACCATCGTGCCCGGCTGGTACGCGCACATCGCCCCGCACGTGCACTTCAAGGTGCGCCCCGACGGGCGCGGCGAGGTCGCCTCCCAGCTGTTCCTGCCCGAGGAACTGCTCAGGACGGTCTACGCGGGCGAGCCGTACTCCCGGCGCAAGGCACCCGCCCACCCCAACACCCGCGACGACCGGTACGCGGCCACGGGGCCGCAGATGACGCTGAGCCCCGTCGCGGACGGGGCCGGCTACCGGGCCTCGTTCGTGATCGGCATCTCCTGAGCGGATGCGGGGCGGTGTGGTTGGCTACGCCGTATGGGTCTCAGGCGAGTCTTTCCCGGGGGCAGGTCATGAGCGTCCGCCGCACGCCGCCTCCGTTCGATCCCGAACTGGGCGCCGTACTGGCGGCGTTGGGTGCGGAGGCGAGGGAGCCGGTCACCTCGGACAATCTTGCGGCGCTGCAGGAGCGCGACGCCTCGGCCCGGCCCAGGCCGACGGCCGAGGAACTGCGCGCCGACGGCCGTTTCGAGGTGGCGGAGTTGTCCGTGCCGGGGCCGCCGGACGGGCCGGACGTCACGCTCGTGAGCGCGCGCCCGGCCGGGCTCGCCGGGCCGCTGCCCCTGCTGTACTACATGCACGGCGGCGCGATGGTCATGGGCAACGCCTGGTCCGTGCTTCCGCGGATCCTTCGCGAGTGGGCCCTGCCACTGGAACTGGCGGTCGTCTCGGTCGAGTACCGGCTGGCCCCGCGGGCGCGGTACCCGCAGCCGCTGGAGGACTGCTACGCCGGGCTCGTCTGGGCGGCCGCGCACGCGGCCGAACTGGACATCGACGCGGACCGCATCGTCATCGGCGGGAAGAGCGCCGGCGGCGGCCTGGCCGCGGCCCTCGCCCTGCTGGCCCGTGACCGCGGCGGCCCGGAGGCCCTGGGGCAACTGCTGCTGTGCCCGATGCTCGACGACCGCGGCGCCACCTTCTCCGGCCGTCAGATGACGGGCATCGGCGTATGGGACCTCACCTCCAACGCGACCGCGTGGAAGGCACTGCTGGGTGAGCGCTACGGCGCCGCGGACCTGCCGCCCTACGCGGCCCCCGCGCGCGCCACGGACCTCGCGGGTCTTCCCCCGGCCTACGTCGAGGTCGGGTCTGCCGACATGTTCCGGGACGAGGACGTGGCGTACGCGAACGCCATCTGGCAGGCCGGCGGCCAGGCCGAACTGCACGTGTGGCCCGGCGCGTACCACGGCTTCGACGGCCTGGCCCCGAGGGCGGCCCTCAGCCTGGACGCGCGCGATGCCCGTACCCGCTGGCTCCGTCGCCTCCTCGCACAGTCCGGCCGGAGGGACCCGGCCGCCGGGTGAGCGGTGGCACCCCTGCACACAGCCTTCCGGGGGACTCCGCCGTCCTGGCCGGGCACAACGGTCCCTTCAGCGGCGGCGGGTCAGGGCGGCCGGGGCGCCGGCCGACTGCGCGCCTTCCGATTCGAGCGTCAACCGGTCCGGTTCCGCCATGGTCAGGACGTAGAGGTTGCCCCTGGGGCAGTCGATGGCGGCCGCGCGGTCGGTCGGGTGGCTGGTCGCTGCCGCGAGGACCACCGTGTTCTGCCGGATCTGCCGCAGCTCCAGGGCCTCCGTGCACCCCAGGTTCCGCCCGGTGGTGACCTCCTTGAGGTCGCTGACCTGCCGGCCCACGAGCTCGCCCACGGCCCCGGTGTACAGGGTGACCGTGACGGAGAACTCGCCCGTCCTGGCCCGGGTGATGCCGTCCGCGTCCGGCGTCCCCGGCCCGACGGCGGTCCACGTACCGGCCCACGACTCCGGCAGCGCGGACGGGGTCGAGGTCGGCGTGGCCGACGCGCCGGGAGGTACGGCCTTGTCACCGCGGCCGCCGTCGCCGCCGTCGCCGTCGCCGTTCCAGGGAAACCCGATCGGGAGCGCGACGACCGCCGCGAGCACGGCGGCACCGGCTGCCGCGCCCAGCAGCTGGGGCCGACGCGACGCCCATACGCCCCGCCACCCGGAGTTCACGGTGGACGGCAGCGGAGTGCCGGGTGCCGTGGCAGGCGGCGGGGGCGGGGCAATGGGCACCAGCACCGGCACCGGCACCGGCACCGGGCCGAACCCCCCGGGCGCGGCGGCGGGCGGCCGGGGTTCGTCGAGGAGTCGCCGGAGTTCGGCCTCCCGTCGGCCGACCTCCGCCGCCAGGGCCGGCCCCGCCGCTCCGCTCCAGTCCTCCCCCTCGGCGGCCCCGAGCCGCGCCCGCACCTCCTCGGCGGTCGGACGCCGCTGCGGGTCCTTCGCCAGGCACTCCCGTACCAGCGGGAGAAGTGACTGCGGCACACCGTCGAGAAGCGGCTCGTCGTGGACGATCCGGTACAGGAGGGCCGGGAGTTCCTGCTCCTCGCCGTGTGCCAGGAAGGGGCTGCGGCCGGTCGCCGCGTACACGAGGGCCGCGGCCAGGGAGAACACGTCCGCCGGCGCCGCGGTGACGGCGCCGGTCGCCTGCTCCGGCGCGAGGTAGCCGGGCGTGCCGATGACCGCGCCCGTCCGGGTGTGGCGCGGGTCGTGCACGGCGCGGGCGATGCCGAAGTCGATGAGGAAGGGCCGCTCCGCGCCCAGCAGCACGTTCGCCGGCTTGATGTCGCGGTGCACGACTCCCGCCGCCCGTACGGTGACGAGCGCGGCCGACAGCTCGCGGGCCAGGCACCGTACGGCAGGCTCCGGGAGCGGCCCGTTCCGGCGCACCCAGTCGCCCAGTGACGGTGCGGCGATGTACTCCGTGGCCAGCCACTGCGCGGGCTGCCCCGGCGGGCTGAAATCCACCACCGAGACCGTCCACGCGCAGCGCACGCGGTCGTTGGCGCGTATCTCCCGGGTGAACCGTTCGGCGAAGCCCGGCTGCCGGCTCAGGTCCCGGTGCACGGTCTTGAGTGCCAGCGGCCGGCCGGACGCCGTACGGGCGAGGAACACCTCGCCCATTCCCCCCTCGCCGAGCCGCGCCAGGAGTCGGTACCCGCCGATCTCCGGCGGGTCCCCGGGCCGCAAAGACTCCACCAACTCACCCCGCCCTCGACGCCGTTGCCGAGCAGCAGTGTACGGACCCGTCTCCCGCGGACGGCCTGCGACGGGCGGTCAGCCGCTGCGGGTCAGCGCGGCGTCGGCCGCGTCGAGGATGTTGCGGAAGGTACGGGTGATGACCGGCTTCGCGAGACGCCGGGTCAGGAAGGCGCCGACCAGGGGTACGGGGATCTCGGCGCGGGTCGTCCATTCGACCCGGGTGCCGCCCTCGACCTCGGTGAACGTCATGCGGCCGAACTCGTGCCTGGCAGGCGGCAGACTGCGCTCGACGACGTACTCGGTGGCGTACGGCGGCTCGTAGCGGGTGATGGTCTCCCGGAACCAGCCGATCAGCCAGAGGTGGCTGCGCACGGCGCCGACCCCGTAGGGCGCGGATTCGCCGTGCCGGGTCAGGCGGCAGCGCAGCACCATCGGCGAGCCCGTGTAGTTGGTGGTCGTGGTGAGCCAGGCGAACACGTCCTGGACCGGTGCGTCGATGACGCGTCCGACGGTCATGGTCTCCATGGTCAGTTGCCTCCTCTGTCGAGCGGGAGCACCGTCTCGGCGCGGTGCAGCTTGTCCGGGTTGCGCATGCCGTAGAGGCCGGTGATCCGTCCGTCGTGGATCTCGAACGCGACCAGCCAGTCGAGTTCGCCGCGGGTGACGAACCGTGCCGCCGGCATGCCGTTGTACGTGGCGTGCTCGATGCGGGTCTCGGTGGTGGTGGTGCGGAGCACGCCGAGGACGAACCGGGCGACGTCGGCGGGGCCGGTGATCGGGCGGTGGGCCGCGACGACCTTCCCGCCGCCGTCGGAGATCTGCACGACGTCGGGCGCCAGCAGGTCCATCAGCGTCTGGACTTCGCCGGACGTCGCCGCGTGCAGGAACCGCTGGACGATCTGCCGGGTGGCGTCGGTGTCGGGCTCGAAGCGGCGGCGCCGCGCATGGACGTGCCGGCGTGCGCGGTGGGCGATCTGGCGGACGGTGACCTCGGTCTTCCCGACCGAGGCCGCGATCTCGCCGTGGGTGTAGCCGAACACGTCGTGCAGCACGAACACCGCCCGCTCGGTCGGGTTCAGCGTCTCCAGGACGAGCATCATGGCCATGGACACCGACTCGGCCAGGATCACGTCCTCGCTCACCTCGGGCGCGGTACGGATGGGCTCGGGCAGCCAGGTGCCGACGTACTCCTCGCGCCGGGCCCTGAGCGTGCGCAGGTGGTTGAGGGCCTGCCGGGTCACCACGCGGACCAGGTAGGCGCGCGGATGCCCGACGGTGGCCTGATCGACCGCGCTCCACCGCAGGAAGCTCTCCTGCAGTACGTCCTCGGCGTCGGCGGCGCTGCCCAGCATCTCGTAGGCGAGGGTGAACAGCAGCGGGCGGTGTTCGGTGAAGGCGTCCTCGGCCGTCATGTACGGCTCCCCTCTTCGGCTGCCCATGGAGACACCTCGCACCGGCGGACCGTGACAGTCCTCTGGTGTGATCCGCTTCACAGGTTCGTCCGGCACGCATAATGGCACCGGCCGAACCCATGCACCGATCCGAGGGACGAAGAACCGGATGACCCTGAAGGAAGGCCAGCGGGTGGAGCTGGCTGCGGACACGAGGCTGACCGAGTTGCTTTCGGTGACGGGAGCGGTCGCCGGAGTCCTGTCTCTCGCGGCGGGCACCGAGGGCACCGTCGAGCGGGTGGTCGAGCACGACGAGCAGAGCCACGAGGTCCGCGAGTACCTGCGGCTGAAGTCGCTCCTGGACGCCTTCGGCCATGAGATGCCCACCGCGAGCAAGCGGCAGCTGGAGGAAGAGGTCGGCTCCCTCGAACCCGCATGGATCGCCTACCAGGAGCAGCGGGGGCGCGTGACGGTCCGCGTCCGCTTCGACAACGGGTTCGTCCTCGACGACGCGCACGAGAACCTCTTCGCTCCCGCCTGACTCCCCCGCCCGGCTCCCCCGACAGGAGGCCGCGGCTACCGGTCGAGCAGCGGCAGTACCCCGATGGCGTGGTCCTGCCAGATCCGGCGGGAGGTCTCCTCCGGGTACGCGGTGACCTCCGGCCGGGCGTCGAAGAGCTGCACGAGGCGTTGTCCGCTGTCGTACGCGGGCCAGCCGGGGTCGCCGTGGGTGGCGAACGCCGTCCACGCAGCGCGCATCCGGGCGGACAGTGCCTCCGCCTCCGGGGAGGGGCCTTCGCCGATCAGCACGGCGGGCTGGCCGCGGTCCAGGTTGCCGAAGACGAGCGGCACGTCGAGGCCGTGGCAGGCGCCGAACGCACCGCCCATGCCGGGGGCGGGCCAGGTCAGCTCGTAGACGTGGGCACGGCCGCCGGCGGCGGTCCGGGCCCGGGCGAGGTGGAGGCTCGGCATGCGGAACAGCCAGTCGGAGTGGACCAGTTCGTACAGCTCGTCCGGGCCCGCGGCCGGAAAGCCGTCGCGGTAGCGGCGCGCGCCGTCCCGGCCGGGGGCGAAGGCGTTCAGGGCGGCGTCGGCCTGCTCCTGTGTGACCTGGCCGAGCAGGCCGTCGAGCGCGGTGAACAGCCGCTGTTCGTCGCGGGTGTGGCCGACGAGGAGTTCCACGTCCCGGGCAGCGCCGTCGGCCAGGGCCTGCCACGGGGTGACGGGCAGCGCGTCACCGTCGACGACAGGCGCGAAGGGGATCGACCGGTGTGCGGCCAGGCCCCAGCGGTCCGCCCAGCGGTCCATCTTGGCGCCGACCGCATCACCGGCGGCCGACAGCCGGGCCGGTGCCACCGCGGCCAGGTCGGCCGCCGTGGGCCTCAGCCCCAGCTCGGCGGCGCAGGAACCGGCGATGTCGGCGGCGAGTTCCGGGGCGAAGAACGTGCCCTGCGCGCTCTGTGCGACGGCCCGGCCGAAGAGCCCGGCCGCGCTCGGCATCGCCAGCAGCGCGGCGACGGATCCGGCTCCCGCCGACTGACCGAAGACCGTGACGCGGTCCGGGTCGCCGCCGAAGCCCCGGATGTTGTCACGCACCCACTCCAGGGCGGCGATCTGGTCGAGCAGGCCCCGGTTGGCGGGGGCTCCCTCGATCTGCCCGAACCCTTCGAGGCCGACACGGTAGTTGAACGTCACCACGACGACGCCGCCGTCCCGCGCGAGGCGGCCTCCGTCGTATTCGGGGAGGCCGGACATGCCGATCGTGTACGCGCCGCCGTGGATCCACACCATGACCGCCAGCCCCGCGCCCGGGCCCGGGTCGGGCGACCAGACGTTGACCGTCAGCCAGTCGTCGCCCGCCGAGTCCTGCGCCAGCGCGTCCATGCCGAAGGCGCCGCCCTGAGGGGGCGGAGGTCCGTACGACACCGCTGCCCGCACCCCGTCCCATGCCTGTGCCGGCCGCGGCGCGGCGAACCGCAGCGGGCCGACCGGCGGCTCGGCGAACGGGATGCCGCGGAAGACCGCCACGCCCGCCTCCCGGGTGCCGTGGAGCGCCCCCGCCGCGGTGCGGGCCTCGGGACGGGACCCGGACGTGTCGGACGCGGTTTCGGTCATCACAGCTCCTCCTCGGGGCGGGCGGAGCGCGATCACAGGGTTTCGCGGCAGCCCGGACGCACCGGATCATTCCGCTGCGCCGCGGTGCGCGCCAGCGATTTACGGGCGACCCGGGTCGTCCGGCCGGAGTTCACGCGGCGCTCTGCTCCGGACCGGTCCCCGCGAAGCCGTGCCGGTGGTCGGCGGCCTCGGCCGCGGCCAGTGCCTGCTCCCAGTCGCCGGTGCGCTCTTCCCGGGCCCGGTCCACGAGCCAGTCGACGGCGCGGGCGGCGCGTTCGGCCCGGTCGAGCTTGGCCGACACCGCGTCCTCGATCCAGGCGGACACCGAGCCGGCCGGGCTCTCCTTCACCATGGCCTCGATCGCTTCCACCTTGTCGGCGTCGATCGTGATGGTCACCTGCTTCTTCGCCATACCGGCACCATACCGATGCCGTACCCGGGGCACCGGGCCTTTGGCCGACGAGCGCCAGGGCCGCGGCCACCGTCTCCTCCAGGGTGCCGAGGACCGGTACGCCGTGTCGTCGGGCGACGTGGACGAGGTAACGGTTGCGCTCCGGGGTCGGGCAGTCCGGCGGGCAGCCGAGCACCGCCTTGCCGGTGCCGACGTCCAGGCCGAACTCGACGTTCGTGGTGAAGCCGGGCATGTGGGCCGGGTCCCGGGGGATCCAGAAGAGGATCGCGTCGGCGCCCGCCCTGGCGTCGGTCTCCCAGTCGGTCCCCGCGGCGGCGGACGCCGTTGTCGCGGGGACGCCCGGCACACCGTTGCGGGGTCGGCTACGGCGCGATCGGGAGCTGGCGCTTGTGCTCGGTGAGGCGGTAGCGGCGGACGATCGTGTCGAAGGCCTGCTCGGCGACCGGCTTGCCCTCCAGGAAGTCGTCGATGTCGTCGTACGTGACACCGAGCGCGTCCTCGTCGGCCTTGCCCGGGTCCAGGGTCTCCAGGTCCGCCGTCGGGGTCTTCCAGACCAGTTCGGCGGGGGCGCCCAGGGTGTCGGCGACGGCCCGCACCCGGCGCTTGGTCAGGCCGGTCAGCGGGACCAGGTCGGCCGCGCCGTCGCCGAACTTGGTGAAGAAGCCGGAGACCGCCTCGGCCGCGTGGTCGGTGCCGACGACCAGGCCGTCGTGCGCGCCGGCCACGGCGTACTGGGCGATCATGCGCTGGCGGGCCTTGATGTTGCCCTGCACGAAGTCCTGGTGGTGGGCGTCCCGGAAGGCAGTGCCGCCGGCCAGTGCGGCGTCCAGCGCGGCGTCGCTCGCGGGCTTGACGTCCACGGTCAGCACGCGGTCGGCGTTGATGAAGCCGAGGGCGAGCTGGGCGTCCTTCTCGTCGGCCTGGACGCCGTAGGGCAGCCGCATGGCGTAGAAGGTCGCGTCGTGGCCGGCCGCGCGGGCCCGCTCCACGGCGAGCTGGCAGAGCCGGCCGGCGGTGGTCGAGTCCACTCCGCCGCTGATGCCGAGCACGAGGGAGCGCAGGCCGGTGGAGGTGAGCCGCTCGGTGAGGAAGGCCACCCGGCGCTCGATCTCCCGCTGCGCGTCGAAGGTCTCCGACACCTGGAGTTCCCGGGCGATCTCCTGCTGCAGGGCGGTGGACGCCGGCTGGCTCACTGCTGCTCCTCGTGCTCGTCCGCGCTGCGTGGTGCGCGGTTCGTCGTTCGCGGTTCATGGTCCGTGGGGCACTGCCCCGCCGACGACCCTAGTCGAAGCGCCGGGCGCCGAGTCCGTCAGTGCGCGAGCTCGACGGTCACGTGCGGGGCGAGCGCCCGGAGGAAGTCCGCCGCGTCGAACATCGCGCCGGCCGAGGCCAGGCCCGTCGTGCGCGTCCGCCCGGCCAGGATCCGCTGGACGGCCTCCACCACCAGGGGTGCGGTGACCGCGTAGATGTCCCGGCCTCGGGCAGTGGCGCGGCGCTCGACGCCTCCCGCGCGGACCAGGACGTCGACGACGAAGATCTGGTCGGAGCGTCCGCCGGCGTCGACCGGCTCCGGCGCCGGCGTCGCCTCCTCGGCCAGGTCCTGCGCGGCTTCGACGGTCATGTAGGTGAGGACCTCGGGGACGGCCAAGTGGCTGGGAACGGTGACGACATCGGCCATGGTGAACTCCGCGATCACCCTGCGCCGGCCCAGCGGCTCCGGGAACAGCCAGTCCGTGTGCGAGACCTCGTCGTCGTGGTACCGCAGCGCACCGTCCGCGAACCGGACCCGGCGGCCCGCGCGGCGCCGGTGGGACACCTCGCCCGCGGCCCGGGTGCCCGCCGTGGGGTGCCAGTTGTTCAGCCCGTACGCGACGTGCACCTCGTCGGCGGCGGTCAGGTCCCCCATCGCCGCGGTCACCAGCAGGTCGCCCAGGCCGCCGTAGAAGGCCATCGCCGGCACCACGGGCGTCTGCGTCTTGCCGGCCGCTTCCGCGTAGTCGGCGAACATCGACGCGTTCGCCTCGATCTCGGCCGCCACGTCGAGGTACGGGATCCCCGCGCGCAGGGCCGCCTCGACGACCGGGCCCGCGGTCACCGCGAACGGTCCGGCGCAGTTGATGACGGCCGCCGCCGCGGCGAGGGCCCGGTCCAGGGCCCCCGGGTCGTCCACGGCGGCCGGCCGTACCACCACGTCTCCCCACACGGCGGCCAGTTCCTCCAACCGCGCCGCGTCGCGGCCGGAGACGACGGTGGCGACACCCCGCCTGCGCAGCTCGGCGACGACGAAGCGACCCGTGTGCCCTGTTGCCCCGTAAACCACTACCGCAGCCGTCGTACTCATTGCTCTCCCCGTTCTCGGTGTTCCGATGTGTCCAGTCTCGACTCGGGCGCGACCCGGCCGTGATGGTCCGGAACGACAACACCCGTACACTTTCGGACATGCCAACTGTCGCCCTGCTGGCCGCCGGTCACCTGCTGCACTTCGAGCTGGCGGTGGCCTACGAGATCTTCGGCAATCCCCCGCGCGAGGCTGCGGAGGGTTGGTACGACGTACGGCTCTGCGGTCCCGGGCCCGTCCGGGTCGGCCCGTTCACGGTCGAGCCCGACCACGGGCTGGAGCACCTGGCCGGTGCCGACACCGTGATCGTGCCCGCGTGGGCCGACATCGACGATCCGCCGCCGCCGGAGGTGATCGACGCCGTACGCGCGGCCCACGAGGCGGGCGCGCGGGTCGCCTCCCTGTGCACCGGGGCCTTCGTGCTCGGCGCCGCGGGCCTGCTGGACGGCCGGCGGGCCACCACCCACTGGGCCCACACCGCGGAACTGAGTGCACGCCATCCGCGGGCCCTGGTCGACCCGGACGTGCTCTACACGGACAACGGCAGCGTGCTCACGGCCGCGGGCAAGGCAGCCGCCGTGGACCTCTGCCTCCACCTGGTCCACCTCGACCACGGCGCCGCCGTCGCCAACTCCGTCGCGCGCCGCCTCGTCATGCCGCCGCACCGGCCCGGCGGGCAGGCGCAGTTCGTGGCCACGCCGGTGCAGGTCCGCGGGGAGCACGTGCTGTCCCATCTGTTCGCCTGGGTCCAGGAGCGGCTGGACCAGCCGCTGACGGTGACCGACATGGCGCGAAGGGCCAGTACGAGCCCCCGCAATCTGGGCCGGCAGTTCCGGTCGGTGATCGGGCAGACTCCGCTCCAGTGGCTCCTGACCCAGCGCGTACGCCGCGCCCAGGAGCTGCTGGAGACCACCGACGAGAGCATCGAGGCGGTTGCCGTCGCCACGGGCATGGGAACCGCCACGACGCTTCGGCGGCAGTTCAAGCGGACCGTCGGGGTCCCGCCCGACACCTACCGGCGCTCGTTCCGCAGTGCAAATCAATCACAGTTGAGTTAATCCAATCCATGATTGATTCCTGGATGGTTCGCCGCTACCGTCTCCCCCGGAGGGCCGCCCGAGTGGCGGGGCATCCCGGCAGGGGGCAGGGGTGCCGATGGGCGCTACGCGTTCGCCCGCGATGTGGACCGGGTCCCGTCGCAGCGGCCTTCAGCCCTTCATTTCGTGGATTCCAGGACCGCGTCTCCGCGCGCGGCCCACCTGCACCGGAGGAAGACACGAGATCCCCGGTGGCGCGGGCGGCGTCAAGGACGTCTCCGCATCCATGGTCAACAACGTCCTGCACGTCCAGATCATCGGCTCGGAGGGCGCCCTCTACACGCAGACCGGCGACTACAACGCCGGCCGCTGGAACACCACCTGGACCCCCGTCGCCGGAGTCACGGGTCTGACCAACATCACGAGCGTCAAGGCGGACCCGTACGTCCGCCTGGTCGGCATCGCCAACGGCAAGGCCTACGGCCGTGACCTCGACACCCGCACGGGCAACTGGTCCGTGTGGGGCGAGATCCCCGGCGGCATCACCGGCGTCAAGGACATCGCCTCCGCCCGCGTCGGCCACACCGTCCAGGTCCAGGTCATCGGCTCCGACGGCGCCCTGTACAACCAGAGCGCCGACTACCTCGCCGGGATGTGGAAGCCGTCCTGGACCAGGATCGGCGGCACCGGTCTGACCCGCATCGCCAGCACCCCCGCCGCGAACAACGTCCACGTCTACGGCACCGGCACCGACGGCAAGGTCCGCAACACCACCTTCGACACCGTCGTGGGCAACTGGACCAACTGGCGCGAGATCCCCGGCACCCTCACGGGCGCCGCCGACCTCACCGCCATCGCCAAGTAGGATCCAGCAAAGCCGGCCCCGTCCGGCCCCGGGACCAGCGGTCCCGGGGCCGGACGGGGCCACGCCGCATCAGCGGCACCCGCACCGCCCTTCGCAAAGGAACCCCGCGTGATACCCCGCGCCCGGAATACCCTCATCGCCCTCGCCTCCGTGATCGGCCTCGCCGGCCTCGGAGCGTCGGCCCTCGCCGTGACCCAGCCCGCCGGTGCCGCCACCGCCGGCGCGGATTCGATTCCGTACGCGGTCGAGGACTTCCCGCACACCCTGCAGGTCATGTCCTGGAACATGTGCGGGCCGCAGCGCTCGACCTACAACTGCGACGGCACCGGCACCCCCTCGGAGAAGACCGACGTGGTCACCTCCCAGGTGGCCGTGAACCGCGTCGAGGCCGTCCTGCTCCAGGAGGTCTGCGAGGACGACCTCACCCTGCTCATGAGCAAGCTCGGGCCGGGCTGGAGCAGTACGTTCGAGACGTACCAGTGGCTGTTCAACGACGGGACCAGGAAGAACAGCCGCTGTGGCGAGGACACCGGGCGCGCCGACCGGCTCGGCACCGCCATCGTCGCCAAGGGGCAGATGAACGACGCCCGCCCGTACCCGACCACCCAGCCCACGGCCGGGCAGCAGACTCCCTTCCACTGCGCCACCGCGGCGAAGTGGGACGTACGGCTGTGCACGGTCCACGCGACCCGCGTCGGCGCCAACCCCAACGACCCCAAGGCGGACTCGCGCGGGCAGCAGTTCGCCGAGATCAAGGCGATCGTCGACACCTTCCCCCGCACCGTGTTCGGCGGGGACTTCAACTCCCGATCCCCCGACGACCCCAAGAACACCGCGCCCGCCGTGTGGCCCGCCGGCCTGTACTCCACCGGACCCGGCACCCCCGGCTACCTGGAGTGCGACCAGAACGGCACCTCGCGCACCGGACGCCCCACCTTCGGCGCCGAAGTCAAGATCGACTACATCTTCAGCAACCAGGCCAGGAACTGGTGCACCGTCACCCCCACCGACAAGTCCGACCACCGGATCCTGATCGAAAGCGTGACCGTCGGCGGCTGACCCGCCCGACGGCCCGTACGGGGCCACCGGTGCGAGCAGGGGGAGGCGCGTGCCCGACCGCCCTCCCCCTACGTCTCCAGGCGGGCCTTGATGAGGTACTCCGCCTCCTCGGAGAGCCGCTGCCTCCGCTCGTCCCCGTGGACGTGTCGGAGCTCCCCGCGCAGCGCGAGCTCGGTGCGCAGCACCGTCCCCCTGGGCACCGGTACGCGCTGGCCGGGCCGCTCGGTGTACGGCTGGAGCTCGGCGGCGAGGGCGTGGGCGTCGTCGGAGGCCCCGCGCCTGAGGGAGAGGAACACCCGGGCGAGCCAGTCGGCCGGGATCTGCACCATGAAGTCGGTCATGCAGAGGGCAACGACCCACCCCGCCTCCACGTGACGGCGAACAACCCACACGGCCGCGCGTCCGCCCCCGACGGCCGTGCAGCGGGGCTCAGGCCCCGGGGCGCTCGGTGAGCAGAGTCGCGAGGCGGTCCAGGAATGCGGTGAGCCGCGTCCACCGCGCAGGGCGACAGGTCGTGCGTCAACTCCGCGGCGTCCTTGCGCAGTTGTTCCTCCCAGGCACCGGCCCGTTCCCGCAGCCGGGGCAGGCCCGGCGGGGCGGGGACGGCCAGTCGGTGACTGATCCGGCCCGCGACCGCCGCGAGTTCGTCGCCGTCCTCGACCTCGGCCAGGGTCGAGGTCCGGACCGCTCCAGCAGCACCACGGCGAGCGCCTCCCAGTCCCGGTCCCCGGCCCTGACGGCCCCGACGGCCTCGGCCTGCATCCGCAGCCAGCGGGTCAGCCGCCGACGTACGCCGCGAGGTGCTCGCCGGTGAGCGTGGAGCGGTCGGCGACGAGCTCGGCGGGCGTGCCCTCGAACACGATCCGGCCGCCGTCGTGGCCGGCGCCGGGGCCGAGGTCGACGATCCAGTCGGCGTGCGCCATGACGGCCTGGTGGTGCTCGACGACGATGACGGACTTGCCGGAGTCCACGAGCTGGTCCAGCAGGCCGAGCAACTGCTCGACATCGGCGAGGTGCAGGCCGTTGGTCGGCTCGTCGAGGACGTAGACGCCACCCTTCTCGGCCATGTGCGTGGCCAGCTTGAGGCGCTGGCGCTCACCGCCGGACAGGGTGGTGAGCGGCTGGCCCAGGGTGAGGTAGCCGAGCCCGACGTCGGAGAGCCGCCGCAGGACGCGCTGCGCGGCCGGAGTGTGCGCCTCGCCGGCGCCGAAGAACTCCTCGGCCTCGTCCACCGACATCGCGAGCACCTCGCTGATGTCGCGGCCGCCGAGGTGGTGGTCCAGCACCGATGCGTCGAACCGCTTGCCCTCGCACACCTCGCAGATGGTGGCGACCCCGGCCATCATCGCCAGGTCGGTGTAGATGACACCGGCGCCGTTGCAGGTGGGGCAGGCCCCCTCGGAGTTGGAGCTGAACAGGGCCGGCTTGACCCCGTTGGCCTTCGCGAACGCCTTGCGGATCGGGTCGAGCAGACCGGTGTACGTCGCCGGGTTGCTGCGCCGGGAACCGCGGATCGGGGTCTGGTCGACCGACACCACACCCTCGCCGGGCGCCCCCGACCGGTGCGGCAGTGACCCGTGCACGAGCGAGCTCTTGCCCGAGCCTGCGACACCGGTGACGACGACGAGCACCCCGAGCGGGATGTCGACGTCGACGCCCTGGAGGTTGTGCGTCGTCGCGCCGCGGATCTCCAGCGCGCCGGTGGGCTTGCGCACCGTCTCCTTGAGGGAGGCCCGGTCGTCGAAGTGGCGGCCGGTGATGGTGTCGCCGGCCCGCAGTTCCTCGACGGTGCCCTCGAAGCAGACGGTGCCACCCGCCTGGCCCGCGCCGGGGCCGAGGTCGACGACGTGGTCGGCGATAGCGATCGTCTCCGGCTTGTGCTCCACGACCAGCACCGTGTTGCCCTTGTCCCGCAGCCGCAGCAGCAGACCGTTCATGCGCTGGATGTCGTGGGGGTGCAGACCCGCGGTGGGCTCGTCGAAGACGTAGGTGGTGTCGGTCAGTGCGGAGCCGAGGTGGCGGATCATCTTGACGCGCTGCGCCTCGCCGCCCGACAGCGTGCCCGACGCCCGGTCGAGCGCGAGGTAGCCCAGCCCGATCTCGACGAACGAGTCGAGGGTCTGCTGCAGTGCGGAGAGCAGCGGCGCGACCGACGGCTCGTCGAGGCCGCGGACCCATTTGGCCAGGTCGCTGATCTGCATCGCGCAGGCGTCGGCGATGCTGACCCGCTTGATCTTCGACGACCGGGCCCCCTCACTGAGCCGGGTGCCCTCGCACTCGGGGCAGGTGGTGAAGGTGACGGCCCGCTCCACGAACGCCCGGATGTGCGGCTGCATCGCCTCCTTGTCCTTGGACAGGAAGGACTTCTGGATCTTGGGGATCAGCCCTTCGTAGGTCAGGTTCACGCCGTTGACCTTGACCTTGACCGGCTCCCCGTAGAGGAAGTCCTGCAGCTCCTTCTTGGTGTACTTGCGGATCGGCTTGTCCGGGTCGACGAAGCCCGACTGGGCGTAGACCTGCACGGTCCATTGGCTGTCGGACTTCCAGCCGGGGATGGTGAAGGCGCCCTCGGCGAGCGACTTGGTGTCGTCGTAGAGCTGGGTGAGGTCGATGTCGGAGACGGCGCCCCGGCCCTCGCAGCGCGTGCACATGCCGCCGGTGCGGTTGAAGGTCGCCTTCACCGTCTTCTTGGCGCCGCGCTCCACGGTGATCGCGCCGCTGGCCCGGACGGAGGGGACGTTGAAGGCGTACGCGCCGGGCGGGCCGATGTGCGGTTTGCCGAGCCGGCTGAAGAGGATGCGCAGCATCGCGTTGGCGTCGGTGGCGGTGCCGACCGTGGAGCGGGGGTCGGCGCCCATCCGCTGCTGGTCGACGACGATCGCGGTCGTCAGCCCTTCCAGTACGTCGACCTCGGGACGCGCCAGCGTCGGCATGAAGCCCTGTACGAAGGCGCTGTACGTCTCGTTGATCAGCCGCTGGGACTCCGCGGCGATCGTGTCGAACACCAGCGAGCTCTTGCCCGAGCCGGAGACGCCGGTGAACACCGTCAGCCGGCGCTTCGGGATCTCGATGCTGACGTCCTTGAGGTTGTTCACGCGCGCCCCGTGCACGCGGATCAGACCGTGACTGTCGGCGGTGTGCGGCGCGGGCGGCTGCGTGTCCGTCCTCTTGGCCATGCTTATCGTTTCTCCATCTGTCCGGCTTCGAGCGGTGCGTCTGGTTCTACTGCGTGGGCGGCGGCCGCGGCAACGGTCCTGCTACCGCGGCCGCCCGGTGCTGTGGCCCCTACCGCTTGCGGGGCTGGTTGAAGCGCAGCATGTTGCCGGCCGGGTCGCGGAAGGCGCAGTCCCGGACGCCGTACGGCTGGTCCATCGGCTCCTGAAGCACCTCGCCGCCGGCGGCCCGGATGCGTTCGAAGGTGGCGTCGACGTCGTCGGCGGAGAAGATCACGCCGCGCAGCATGCCCTTGGCCAGCAGTTCCGCCATCGCCTGCTTGTCGGACGGCGAGGCGTTGGGGTCGGCGAGCGGCGGTTCCAGGACGATCTCCACGTCCGGCTGGTCGGGTGAGCAGACCGTCACCCAGCGCATCCCCTCGAACGCGACGTCGTTGCGGACCTCCAGGCCGAGGGTGTCGCGGTAGAAGGCGAGCGCCTTGTCGTGGTCGTCGACTGCGATGAAGCACTGCGAGAGCTTGATGTTCATGCCTCCGACGCTACGAGGCGGCGGCGGGTTCTGCTTCTCAGATCCTGACCGGTCGCGTAAAAATCTTGGCCACGCATGCCGGGATCTCGGCGCCGGTCTCGTGGCGGCGGGCCCGGTAGGCGCTGGGGGTCTCGCCGACCAGCTCGGTGAAGCGCGAGCTGAAGGACCCCAGCGAGGTGCATCCCACCGCGAAGCAGACCTCTGTCACGCTCATGTCGCCCCGCCGCAGCAGCGCCTTCGCCCGCTCGACACGGCGGGTCATCAGGTAGCTGTACGGCGTCTCCCCGAAGGCGGCGCGGAAGCTGCGGGAGAAGTGCCCCGGCGACATGAGGGCGACCTTCGCCAGCGCCGGAACGTCCAGCGGATCCGCGTAGTCGCGGTCCATCGCGTCCCGGGCGCGGCGCAGCCGTACCAGGTCCTCCAAGGTCATGTACCCCAGCATCCCACGTGCCCGGAAGCGCGGGTTAACGTGTCCCTATCTTTCTAGGGGGAACAGCGATGTCGCACGACACGGGGTGGGGACAGCACCCGGGACGGCCCACGCCGCAGTGGGGAGGCGCCTGGATGCCGCCCCCCGCACCGCAGCCGGGCGTCATACCCCTGCGGCCGCTCAAGGTCGGAGAGGTGCTCACGGGCGCCCTGTCGACCTTCCGCCAGTACTGGAAGCCCCTGGTCGGCATCACGCTCACGGTCCAGGGCATCGGGATCCTGCTGGTGGCGGCCGCGGCCGGCATCGCCGTGGCGGCCCAGCGGAGCCGGTTCTCCCGCGTCTTCGACCTCGCGCCGGGTGAGCGTGCCGACGGCGTGGACGTCGCGGCTCTGCTCCTGGCCTTCGTACCGGCCGGTGTGCTCCTGCTGCTCACGATGACGCTGGGCGCGGCGGTGATCAGCACCCTGTGTCCCGCGGTGGTGCAGGAGGCCGTGGTCGGCCGTCCCACGACCGCCGGTGCGTTGTGGCGCCGCTGCCGGGGCCGGCTGCCGTCGGTGCTCGCCACCGTACTGCTCGCCGGGCTGATCGCGGGCGGGCCGATGCTCCTCCTCCACGCGGTCTGCCTGCCGCTGATCATCGCGTCCGTCGGGGACGCTTCCGGTCCGCCGGCCGCCGTGTTCGTGCTGTTCCTGGGCACGCTGGTCTGCGTGCCCCTCGCGGTCTGGCTCGCGACGCGGTTCAGCCTCGCGCCCGCCGCGGCGGTCTGCGAGGGGATCGGCCCGGTCGCGGCGCTGCGGCGCTCGGCCCGGCTGGTGCGCGACGGCTGGTGGCGCGTGTTCGGCATCACGATGCTGTCGCACGGCGTGGCGATGGCCATCGCCTACGCCATCCAGATGCCGTTCACGTTCGCCGGCATGTCCGTGCTCTTCCCCACCTTGATGGAGGCGGGCGAGAGCGGCGGGAACCCGGACCCGGGCACGCTGGCCGTCGGGTTCGTCGTGTACGCGGTCTGCCTGCTGATCGGCGCCGTCATCAGCGGGCCGTTCCAGTACGGCTACCCCCAACTGGTCATCGCGCTGCTCTACGTCGACCGGCGCACGCGCAAGGAGAACCTCGCGGAGTCCCTGATCGCCTCCGTCGCTTCCCCGCCCGGAACGTGAACGGCCCGGGGCCGATCGGCCCTTCGGACCGCCACGCCTCCGGCCTCGGCCGTCGACGACATCCGCGAGTGGTTCCAGCAGGGCGCCAGCGGCGCCCCGGGTGCCATCTCCATCGCCGGCACCGTCTAACCTCAACTGCGTTCACCGGCCGCCGCCCTGCCCCCGGACATGGCGGCGGAACGTACCGGAGGAGCCCGGAGCCTTGGCGGCGCCGGGCTCCTCCCGTTATTCCGGGTGTTTCTCTTTCTGGGGGTGGGTTCGTGAGGGCGCGGAGAAGAACGCATGCGTCGGTGAGTGCCTGGATGGCAGCCGTACTCGTGCTCGTGGCGGGCCTGTTCGCGGGTGCGGCCGGTCCGGCCGCCGCCGCGGTGGGGTCCGCGGCTGCCGGGAAGCCGGTCAGCCTGATCTCGTACAACGTGTGCGGTGCGTGGACGTGCCAGAGTTCCCTGGCCGACGAGGACGTGTGGGCGGACCAGGCTCTGCAGAAGGTGCCCGATTTGGGTGCCACCGATGTGATCATGCTCCAGGAGCTGTGCGCCGGCCAGTACGAGGAGCTGATGCAGAGGCTGGGCGCGGGGTACTCGGGGCATTTCGCGGCTCAGAAGAGCCACCCCGGCTGTGACAGGTGGAGCACCGCGGCCACGCCGACCACCGAGTCGACCCGGATCGGACAGGCCGTCATCCTGCGGACCGGCGCGGGCGTCGTCGGATCGTCCGTCCAGGTGGCGCCGGCGGACCCGACCGGCCAGAAGCGGCTTGCGGTGTGCGCGAAGGGGCCGGTGGCCGGCCGCCACACCCTGGCCTGCACCGCCCATCTGTCCGTCGACACCGCCAACGGCGACATGCACGAACTGCTGGGGCACATCGAGGCGAACGCGGGCGGCGCTTCCGTGATCCTCGGCGGCGATTTCAACGTCGTGCCGGACAAGTTGGGGGCTTCCGTCGCCGCGGGTACGCCCGCGAGCGGCCCGCTCGTCGAAGCGGACGCCGGGGTCAACACCCCGACGGCGGCGTGGAACGCCGCCGGCGCCAAGTACACGGCGAAGCTGGACTACGCCTTCTTCAGCTCGGAGGACTTCGGGTCCACCTCCGCCTCCGTCCACGACGTGCAGCTCGCCGGCGTCAAGGACCACGCCCTGCTGCGCGCGAAGGCGGTCACCCGCGCCCCGGTCGACGGCGACCTCACCGGGGACCTCCGCCCCGACCTGCTCGCCGTGCGCAAGGACGGGACGCTGCGCCTCTACCCCGGCCAGGGCAACGGCCGCTTCGACTCCCCCCGCCTGATCGGCAGCGGCGGCTGGCTGGGCGCGGTGGTCAGCCACCGCGGCGACTGGACCGGGGACGGACGCGAGGACGTGGTGGCGCGGATCGGCGACAACCTGTGGGTCTACCCCAACGTCGGCGGCGGAGCCCTGGGCGAGCGGGTCGCGATCCCCAACCGGGAGACCGGCTGGACGGGCACGGCTCCGCGCGCCGCGGGAGACCTCGACGGCGACGGCCAGTCGGACCTGATCGTCAGGAACGCCGGCGGCAGCGCACTGTGGCTGCACCGGGGCGGCACACCGGCGACCGGGCCCTCCCTGCCCCGCGCGGCCCTCTCCGTCGGGGGCGTCACCAACTGGGCGGACTACGACCTGCTCACCCCGGGGGACGTCACCGAGGACCCGGCCGAGAGCGGTGACGAGAACATGGCCGACCTGTGGGCCCGCGACCGGACCACGGGCGAGCTCAAGCAGTTCCGCTCCAAGGGCGCGGCCGGCCTCGCCGAGCCCCAGGTGATCGGCGGCGACACCTGGAACGCCGTACAGCGGCCCCTGGTCGTCGCCCTCGGCGACGGCAACGACGACGGCCGCGCCGATCTGTGGGTCACGACGAAGTACGACGCAGCGACCGAGACGGGCGCCGACCTCTGGCTGCGCCCGGGCACCTCGGCGGGGACCTTCGGGACCCCTGTCCGGGTCGGCGAAGGCGGCTGGGGCTACATGGAATCCCTCGCCTGAGCGGACTCGTCCAACCGCCCCACCAACCGACGGATCGGGGGCCGTTCGCCACCGCCGGACGGCCCCCGGCCCTCAGGACCAGCTCTGGTACGGGGTGTCGTTGCACGCCCAGGTACGGAAGCCCAGGGAGCTGTCGTCGATGCAGCGCTGGGTGTGCTGGTTCTGGAAGCGGACCGTGCCGTCCCCCCAGACCTTGATCCACCAGCTCTGCTGCGGACTGGAGTTGCAGACCGCGGTACGGAAGCCGCTGTCGGTGTCCTCGATGCAGCGTCCGGTGTTGTTGTTGCGCAGCTGGCGCGTTTGGTCGCCCCAGACGCGCACGGTCCACAGCTGCGGGTTGCTTCCGTTGCAGCTCCAGGTCCGGAACCCGTTGCTGGTGTCGTCCATGCACCGGCCCGTGGCCTGGTTCCGGAAGGACTGGACGGCATCGTCCGCCCTCGCCGGCGCCCCGGCCGCGGCGAAGGCGCCGCTCGCCGGTACGAGGGAGGCGAAGACCATCGCTCCGCCGAGCAGAACCGTTCCCATGCCGCGCATACGCTCTGTCCTTGTCCTGGCGAGTGAGGTGACGGCCCGCACACTATGCACGGGCACCCCGTCCCGGCATCCGGAACGATCCGGAGTGACAGCACCCCGCTGAGTAGGCTCCGGACCATGTCACAACCCATACAACTCGTCATTCTGATCACGACACTTCCGGGCCGCGGCAAGGAGCAGATCGCAGCGTTCGAGCGGCTCGCGCCGATCGTGCGGGCCGAAGCCGGATGTCTCCAGTACGACCTGCACCAGGTGAGCGGGGAGACCGACCGCTTCGTCCTCATCGAGCGGTGGTCGTCGCAGGCGGCGCTCGCCGCACATGACGTCACCCCGCACATGGTCGAAGCCGACGCGGCAAGCCCGGCCTTCCGCGCGGGGCCCGCGGACGTCATCCGCCTCGTCGCCGAACCCCTGGCCTGAGGATGCGGCAGGTGTCTTCGGCACGCGCGTACGGGGCCGGCTGACGGCGTCGGCGGGGTGGCGGGGTCCGCGAGAGCGGCCCCGGGCGGTCCGCTCGTCCACCCGTGGCCGAGCGGCACGAGGGGGGTGATCGTTCGTCATCCCCTCGGTGCGTCGGCTCGCGCGGGGGCGGGTGATCGCTCAGGGTGATCACCGGATACCCGCCCCCGCCCCGCCCCGGAGGACCCGTATGCAGTTCACCCGTCGGACCGTCGTACAAGCCGGGGCCTGCACCGCGGCCGCGCTCGTCGTCGGTACGCCCGCAGCCGTGGCCGCCGCGGCCCCCGAGCCCGCGCCGGAACCCCGTCAGGCGGGGGCGGAACTGCCGCTGCGGACCGACACCACCACGCAGGGCGACATCCTCGCGGGCTTCCGCAAGGACCACGCCTGCCTGCTCTTCGTGCACTTCCACGACACGAAGAAGGCGCGCCGCTGGCTCGGTCAGCTCGTGCCCGCGCTCTCCACCACCGATCAGGTCACCCGCTTCAACGCCGAGTTCAGCGCGGCGCGCAACCTCCGCAAGGGCGTCGACCCGACGACGATGTCCAGCCTGTGGACCGGCCTCAGCCTCACCCACGCCGGCCTGGGCTTCCTCGCCCAGCGGGACCCCTTCCCCGCCGTCACGCCCGGCAGCACCGCGGAGGCCTTCCACGACGGCCCCGCGGCCCGCGCGGAACTCCTCGGCGACACCGGCCCCAGTGCCCCCGACTCCTGGCTCTTCGGAGCGGACCCGGACGGGGTCCACGCCGTCCTCACGCTCGCCGCCGACGACAACGGACGCCTGGCGAAGGCCATCGACCAGCACCTCGGGTCCCTCGACCGCTCCGGTGCCGAGGTGCTCTTCCGGCAGGACGGCGCGACGCTCCCCGGCGCGCTGCGCGGGCACGAGCACTTCGGCTTCCTCGACGCCATCAGCCAGCCGGGCGTACGCGGCTTCGACAGGCCCGACGCCGGGAACGGCACGACCGTGCACGGCAAGCCCGGGACCCGCCTGGTGCCCGCCGGCGAGTTCCTCGTCGGGCACGAGCGGGTCGGCCGGCGGCCCGCCGGGCTGCCCGCCTGGGCCACCGGCGGCTCCTTCCACGTGGTGCGGCGCCTGGGACAGGACGTCGCCGGATGGTGGAAGCAGGTCGACGAGTGCCTGGCCGAGCTGAAGAAGTCGGGCGCCGCCCCGGCCGACGCGAGCCCCAACTGGCTCGCCGCCCGCATGGTCGGGCGCTGGCCCGGTGGCGCCCCGGTCGCCACCTGCCCGGCGGCCGAGCGGGTTCCCGTACCGGGCGAGGACATCGACGGCGCCCTCGACTTCCACGACGACCTCCAGGGGTGGACCACCCCGCTCTTCTCGCACATCCGCAAGAGCAATCCGCGGGCCGGGCTGACGGTGGCGCCCGGGCGGCCGCCGCTGCCCGCCGCCGAGATCGACTCCCGCCGTGTCATCCGGCGCGGCATCCCGTTCGGCCCGGCGTACCGTCCGGGTTCCGGGCCCGCCGAGCGCGGGCTGGTCTTCGTCAGCCATCAGGCCGACCTCGTCGGGCAGTTCGAGTTCATCGCCAACCGGTGGAGCAACAACGCCGACTTCCCGCCGGCCCGGCACCCCCGCCCCGGCACCGACCCCGTCATCGGGCCCCCCTCGCCCGCCGCCTTCGAGTCCCCCTCCCCCAGCGGCAGTCGGGCCACCACCCTCGCCTTCCAGCGGTTCGTGCGCACCGAGGGCGCCGTGTACGCCTTCACTCCCTCGATCCCCACCCTGCGCGCCCTGGCCGAAGGCAGGCTCGACAACGCCATCGAGGTCCACACGGGCACCGTGCTGCGCCCGGGCGACACCCTGGACGCCGGAGCCGTCCGCCTCCGTTTCGACACCGACGGCGATCTGGTCCTCCAGGACGGCGAGGGCCGCACGCTGTGGAACGCGGGCACCTCCGGCGCCGAGGCCCACTTCTCCGGCGACGGCGAACTCACGGTCCGCCTCGCCGACGGCCGTACCGCCTGGTCCTCCAAGACCGCGGGGCACAAGGGCGCCCGCCTTCTGGTCCGTCCGTCGGGCGACACCGTGATCGTCCAGGACGGCCGCACCCTCTGGAGGGTTCCCGGCCGGCGTTCCCCTGCCGACGCGGGAGCGTGACGGTCCCTGCGCCGACCGGTGCGGATCCGGCCTGACGGCCCGCCTCGCGACCGGGGTGGGGCGGGCCTAGGCTGGTGATGTGGCCGTGGTCCTCGTACGTCAGGAGGCCATGCCGTGAAGCCGACGCGCGCTCGGCTGCGCCGGGCCTGTGTGGCCGCGGCCGTCGCAGGCGTCCTCATCGCTCCCGCCGCCGCGGGCTGCGCGTACGGGGCGGCCGCCACGGGGCGGTCCGCATCCGCCGCCCCCTCGGACGCCGATGCGGACTTCCCGCAGCTCACCGCGGCCGTCGCCGCGCAGCTGGACGACGCCGTACGCCGGGCCCTGCGCGAGACACGGGTGCCGGGCGTGGTCGTGGGGCTGTGGGCCCCGGGCAAGGGAAGCTACGTGAAGGCCTTCGGCGTGGCGGACAAGGCGACCGGCGCGCCCATGAAGGCCGACCTCAACATGCGCATCGGCAGCGAGACCAAGACGTTCACGGTCACCGCCCTCCTCCGGCTGGTCGACCGGGGGAAGGTCCGCCTGGACGACACCATCGGCACGTACGTCAGCGGTGTTCCGAACGGTGACCGCATCACCCTGCGGCTACTGGCGGGCATGCGCAGCGGGCTGTTCAACTACAGCGAGGACGACGCCTTCAACACGGCGCTCGACGACGAGCCCAAACACCCCTTCACGCCACGGCAGTTGCTCGGCTACTCCTTCAAACACCCCGTGCAGTTCGCGCCGGGCGAGAAGTTCGAGTACTCCAACACCAACCTGATCCTGATCGGTCTGGTGCTGGAGAAGGTCACCGGCCGGCCGCTCCACGAGGTCATCCAGCGGGACGTACTGGAGCCGGCCGGGCTGCACCGCACGCTCTTCCCCACCGGGGCCGAGTTCCCCGAGCCGCACGCGCACGGCTACACCGACCAGTCGGCCTCGGGCAGGACCGTGGACTCGACCGACTGGAACCCGTCCTGGGCCTGGGCCGCGGGGGCCGTGATCTCCGACCTCCAGGACCTGCGCAGTTGGGCGCGGACCCTCGCCACCGGCACGCTGCTGACCCCCGCGACGCAGGCCGAGCGGCTGAAGACCACCCCGACGGGCATTCCCGGCGCCGGCTACGGCCTGGGCATCTTCGACGTCCAGGGCTGGATCGGCCACAACGGCTCGCTGCCCGGGTACGAGAGCCTGACCGTCTACCTGCCGCGGGAAAAGGCGACCATGGTCGTCCTCCTCAACACCGACGTCCCGCACGGGGGCCAGGAGCCCAGCGCCCTCTTCGGCAGGGCGCTCACGAGCATCGTGACCCCCGACAACGTGTACCCCGGCCACAAGCCGTCGGTGCCCAGGAGCAGTTGACGGCCCGTACGTCCGGGATCCGCGGGCGCCCCCGGCTACGCCTTCTGGATCGCCCGGACGAGTCCGGCGACGAGGTGCGCCCGCTCGGCCATGGCGTCGATCTCCAGGTACTCGTGGTCGGCGTGGGCTCCGCCCCCGACGGCTCCGAGCCCGTCGAGCGTCGGCACGCCCAGCGCGGCCGTGAAGTTGCCGTCGCTGCCGCCGCCGACCGCCTTGCCCTCCAGGTGCGGAAGCAGTTGCCTGGCCACCGCGAAGAGTTCGGCCGATGCCGCCTCGGGCATCGGGGGCCGGCCGATGCCTCCCTGGACCGTGATCTCCGCCTCGTCGAGGTGCGGGGCCAGCGCCGCGAACGCGGCTTCGATCCGTTCGGTCTCCGCGGCCGACTCGACCCGGACGTCGACGACGACGGTCGCCTCCGCGGGCACGACGTTGTCCAGGGTTCCCGCGGACGCGACGGTCGGCGTGACCGTCGTACCGATATCGGGCCGGCCCAGCGCGGCGATGTCCAGTACCTGGTGCGCCGCTTCGATGAGGGCGTTGACCCCGGCCGCGGGCTCCAGGCCCGCGTGCGAGGCCCGGCCCGCGATGGAGACCTGGAAGGTGCCGCAGCCCTTTCGGCCGGTCTTCAGCCCTCCGCCGTCCGCCGCGCCCTCGAACACGAGCACCGCGCCGCAGGCCAGGGCCCGTTCTTCGATGAGGGCGCGGGAGGAGCGGGAGCCGACCTCTTCGTCGGCGGTCACCAGGATCTCGACCCCCGACCGGTCGTCGAGCAGCGCCAGGCCGTGGATGGCCTGCACCAGTCCGCCGAGCATGTCGAAGACCCCGGGGCCGGTGGCGCGCCCGTCCTCGACCGCGAACGGCCGGCGCTCCAGGGTGCCGAGCGGGAACACCGTGTCATGGTGACCGAGGATCAGCACCCGGGGATCGCCGTCGGCCGACCAGTGGACGTGCGGGCCGGCTTCGCTCTCGACGAGGAGGGCCCGCCCGCCGAGGCGGTTCTCGATGACGGCGGCGACGACCTTGGCCGATACCGCCAGGGAGTCGAGGTCGCGCGACGGAGACTCGGTTTCGACGAGTGTCCTGAGGTCCTCGATCATCGCGTCGACGCTCACATCGACGGTCTTGTGCATCGTCACCTCGCAAGGGTACTTGGTACGCCGGGACGGGGGCCCCGGTGGGGGCGCCCCCGTCGGCGGCGGTCAGTCGGTGCCGAACTCCATCGCGGCGCGGTCGAGCATCTGGTCCTCGTCGCCCTCGACCTCTCCGGGGGTGCGGGAGGCGATGACCTCGGCGCCGCCTTCCGGCATCGCGCCGATCAGCCCCGTCGAGGCGGCCTGGGCGGCGCCGATGAGCGTCGCGTTCGTGTTGCCGACGATGCCGAGGGCCGCGTACTGCTCCAGCTTGGCGCGGGAGTCGGCGATGTCGAGGTTGCGCATGGTGAGCTGGCCGATCCGGTCCACCGGGCCGAACGCGGAGTTCTCGGTGCGCTCCATGGACAGCTTGTCCGGGTGGTAGCTGAAGGACGGGCCGGAGGTGTCCATGAGCGAGTAGTCCTCGCCGCGCCGCAGCCGCAGGGTCACCTCGCCGGTGACGGCGGCGCCCACCCAGCGCTGCAGCGACTCGCGGATCATGAGCGCCTGCGGGTCGAGCCAGCGGCCCTCGTACATCAGGCGGCCGAGGCGCCGGCCCTCGTTGTGGTACTGCGCGACGGTGTCCTCGTTGTGGATCGCGTTGACCAGGCGCTCGTACGCGGCGTGCAGCAGCGCCATGCCCGGGGCCTCGTAGATGCCGCGGCTCTTGGCCTCGATCACCCGGTTCTCGATCTGGTCGGACATGCCCAGGCCGTGGCGGCCGCCGATGGCGTTGGCCTCCATCACCAGGTCGACCGGGGTGGCGAACTCCTTGCCGTTGATCGTCACCGGGCGGCCCTGGTCGAAGCCGATGGTCACGTCCTCGGCGGCGATCTCGACGGAGGGGTCCCAGAACCGTACGCCCATGATCGGGCTGACGGTCTCGACACCGGTGTCGAGGTGCTCCAGGGTCTTGGCCTCGTGGGTGGCGCCCCAGATGTTGGCGTCGGTGGAGTAGGCCTTCTCGGTGCTGTCGCGGTAGGGGAGGTCGTGGGCGAGGAGCCACTCCGACATCTCCTTGCGGCCGCCGAGCTCGGAGACGAAGTCCGCGTCGAGCCACGGCTTGTAGATGCGCAGGTGCGGGTTGGCCAGCAGGCCGTAGCGGTAGAACCGCTCGATGTCGTTGCCCTTGAACGTCGAGCCGTCGCCCCAGATCTGCACGTCGTCCTCGAGCATCGCCCGGACGAGCAGGGTGCCGGTGACGGCGCGGCCGAGCGGCGTCGTGTTGAAGTAGGAGCGTCCGCCGGAGCGGATGTGGAACGCGCCGCACGTGAGCGCGGCCAGGCCTTCCTCGACCAGCGCCGCGCGGCAGTCGACCAGGCGCGCGATCTCGGCGCCGTACGCCGAAGCGCGGCCGGGCACCGACGCGATGTCGGGCTCGTCGTACTGGCCGATGTCGGCGGTGTAGGTGCACGGGACGGCACCCTTGTCGCGCATCCACGCGACCGCGACGGAGGTGTCGAGGCCGCCGGAGAAGGCGATGCCGACGCGCTCGCCGGTGGGCAGGGAGGTAAGAACCTTAGACATGGGAAGAGTATGCGCTACTACGCATGATCATGCAACGTGGGCGTGTCGCCGGCCTCGCCGGCCTCGCCGGCGATCCGCTCCAGGTCCGTGACGAGCGCATCCAGCCACGACGCGGCCGTGTAGTACAGCTGCGGCGCGCCCGGCGGCTCGGCCGCGAATCCGTCGGAGGCCGGGTCCCGCAGCGCCAGCGGCGCCCGCGGGGTGTCGCCGCGCGGGTCCAGGCGCGCCGACACCAGCAGCATCCGCCCGGCCACCCGGTCCCCCAGCCGGGTCACCGCCTCGGCGGGCCCGCGCTCCAGCGGCGGTACGAAGACCCGCTCGGGCGGCACCAGCAGCCGGTCCGCGCCCCAGAGCGCGTGGTGGCCCGCCATCAGGGTGGCCTGCCAGTCCTGGCTGCCGCCGGACGATGCCCGCAGTCCCCGCGGTTCGCTGTGGTGCTGCGCGTACGCCGACTCCGCCAGGACCAGCGAGTGGCTCAGCGACCGGTGCCCCGGAGCGGTGAGTACGGGCTCCCGCACCCCGCCCGCGGCGACCTGGGCGGTCGTGGCCACCACGACCTCCGCCGCGCCCCGCAGCATCACCGCCACCGCGCGGCGCAGCTCGTCCTGCGCGCCCCGGGGCCAGGCGAGCAGCCCGAACACGGCGCCGATCGCACTGCCGACCAGCACGTCCAGCAGCCGGAACTCGGCGAGCTGCCAGGTCGCCGGTGCCAGCTGCGCGAACACCAGGGCGACCACCAGCGTGAACATCGCCTGCGCCCAGCCCACCCCCTTGACCGGGCCGAGCGTGAACGCGACCAGCATCAGCGGCGCCAGCGCCGCCGCGTACACCGCGATGTCGGTCCCCACCAGCGCCAGCAGAACAGCCACGAGCAGTGCCCCGGCAGGGTGTCCACCCCGGCGATCACCCGGGCCGCCGCCAGCGCCAGGCCGAGCCGTACCGCGTTCTGGAAGAACACCGACCAGCTGCCCGCGTGCCCCCACAGCCGCCACCACCACAGCTGCGGCGTGCGCTTGCCCGCGTACCAGAACCGCCCCGGCGCGGCCCGCGCCGCGCCCGCCCGGCCCCGTACCGCGATCCCGGCGCCCGTCGACATCGCCAGCGCCGCGTCCGCCGCCTCCAGGAGCACCGCGTGCCGGCGCAGCACTCCCGGGGAGGCGTCCGCGGCCGGGCCCGCCGCCATGGCCGTACGGGCCCGCAGCAGCTCCGCGTGCGCGTCCCCGGCGGGTGCCCGGCCGCGCAGGAGGTCGGCCGTCTCCCGCGCCGCGTCCCGTACGGCCCGCAGCACCTGCGGCCGGTCCCCCGGCGGCTCCGGACCCGCGGGGCCCGGCGGGAGCGCCGCCAGTCTGTCGAGCAGGGTGCGGGCGGCCAGGCCGGTGTGGGCCAGGGCCCGGTCCCGCAGGCCCGGCCCGGCCGGCCGTTCGGCATCCGGGACCCGTGAGGACCGCAGCCCGGTGCTCGCCTCCCGCGCCGCGCGCAGCGCTCCGGCGAACGCCAGCCATGCCACCAGCATCACCTGGCAGCGACCGCCCGGCACCCGGGGCCGGTACCGGACGGCCGTCGGGGCAGCGGTCAGTCGACCTGCAGCTCGCCCATCCGGCTCCAGCCGGTGGCGCCCTCGATGGTGGTGCTGACGATGTCGGGCGTACGGGTGACCAGCGGGCGCATGGTCTCCAGGGCCGCGCTGAAGTGCTCCGAGCTGACGTGCGCGTGCGCGGCGTCGTCCTGGAACGCCTCGACCAGGACGTAGGTGTCCGGCTCCTCCAGGCTGCGGGACCACTCGAACCACAGGTTGCCGGGCTCGGCACGGGTGGCGCGGGTGAAGTCCGCGACCTTCTCGGGCCACTGCTCCACGTATTCGGGCTTGACGTCGAATTTCACCACAATGAAGATCATTCGATCATTGTAGGCGCCACCGAAGGTCAAGCCGTTTGCGGCGCTACCACCCGCCCCCGTTTGTCGTTTGAAGTCTCGTCACTCGGAGGGAGAACCATGACGGTCACGAGGTCCGCCGTACTGTCCGCGACGCTCCTCGCGGGCCTGCTGGGCGGTACGGGCACACTTGCCGACACGCCGGAGCGCAGCTCGGGCCTGCTCTCCAACGGGGTCGCGACCGAGGCCGTCACCCCGTCGCAGTCGGTCGACGCGTCGTACGTGCCGGGCGGCAACGTACTGCGCCTGCCCTCGGGCAAGTGGCGCTACCTGCCCGCGGGCGCGACGAAGTCCGTGGTCGTGGACGCCGGTGACGCGGGCGCCCTGGAGCAGGTCGCCGCCTCCCGGGCCTGGCTCGCGTCGGGCCGGGTTCCGGGCGCGCCCGGGCTCCGCCGCGAGAGCGCGGAGCGCGCCCTGCTGTCGATGCGGGCGCTGCTCCAGCCGAACGGCTCCTTCGCCGCGGCCTGGTACCCGTTCTGGGACTTCTCCTGGCCCCGGGATTCGAGCTTCGCCGTCGCCGCGTTCGCGCACACCGGCCACGACGAGGAGGCGTACAGGATCCTGCGGTACAACTCCGCGACGCAGCGGGCGGACGGCACCTGGGAGGCCCGGACCCGCCTCGACGGCTCGGGGCCCCCGGACGCCCGGCCGTGGCAGTTGGACGCGAACGGCTGGGTGCCCTGGGCCGCCTGGCAGTGGTACCGGGCGGCGCCGGCGGCGGACCGTGACGGCCGGCTGGAGATCCTCTACCCCACGATCCGCAAGGCGGCCGACTACGCGGCCGGCTCCCTGGACGCCGACGGCCTGCCGCCCGCCTCCCCCGACTACTGGGAACTCCCCACCGCCACGGTCAACATCGGCACGGCGGCGCCCCTGCTGGCCGGCCTCAACTCCTCAGCCGACCTCGCCCGCAGCCTGGGCCGCGCCGAGGACGCCGCGCGCTGGAGCGACGCCGCCCGGCGCCTCTCCGCCGGGATCGCCGCACGGTTCGCCCCGGTCGGCTACCAGCGCACCGCCGACGGCCTGCACGGCCGCGACAGCGCCGTCGCCTTCATGGCGCCGCCGTTCAACACCGCGCCCGCCGACCTGCCCACGGCGCTGGACGAGACCTACAGGGCGCTGCTGCGCCCCAACGGCGGGCTGGTCCCGGGCAACGACCCCGCCACCCGCTGGGGAGACATCACCTGGACCGCCAGCACTTCGTTCTTCGCGCTCGCCTGGTCCGGAACCGGCGAGGGGGCCAAGGCGGGCGATGTGATCGACTGGGTGCTGTCCAAGCGCAACACCCTGGGCGAACTCCCGGAAACCGTCAGCGCGGACGGACGCCCCAAAGCCGTCGTCCCGCTCGGCTGGACCGACGCGATCGTCCTCATCGCCCTCCTCGGGGCCGACGGCACGCCCCTGCCCACCCCGCCCCTGCACACGCCGCCCCCGGCCCGGCAGCCGCAGGCCGGGTAGGGCCGGCCGGGAGGAAACCGCGGGAAATTCAGCGGTTCTTGAAGGGTCGGCCCGAAACTTGACTCGGGCGACTAAGATGATCGCAGGGCCCGGGTACCGCATCCCCCGTCGGTATCCGGGCTCTTCCATGTCCGTGCAGAGGGGCCCCGGGTCTTCCCGGGGCCCCTCTGCCGTGCGGGCCCGCCCCGCCCCACCCCCGTGGAGGCAGAACGAGCCCGGTCATTGGGGCCCGGTCACGCGGTGAACGCGGGCGGTCGCACGGGCTTGGGGAGCCGTCGTGCCAGGTGCTTGGCCACGTCGACGACCGTGCGGTCGGCCAGGTGGGGGCCGATGATCTGGATGGCCAGCGGCAGCCCGTCGGCGGTCTTCCCCGCGGGCATGACGAGGGCCGGGAGCCTGACGTGCCCGGCCATGTTCAGCCATGCCGTCTGGTCGAAGTACGGGCGCTTCACCCCGTCGACCGTGATGAACCGGCCGGGTACCGGGGTGGAGGTCTGGTCCTCGACGGCCGCGGTCGGGGTGGCCGGGGTGATGAGGACATCGTGGGTCGCGAAGTAGTCGGCCCAGGTGCCGCGCAGCTTCTCGCGGTCCTCGTTCGCCCGCAGCCAGTCCCTGTGCCGCATGGTGCGCGAGTGCAGGAAGAGACCGCCGGGGCTGTCGGCGGGGGTCTTGTCGGCGGCCGCGATGTCGTCGGCGAACCCGGCGTCGGTCGCGGTCGCGGCGGCCGTGGCGTACATCAGGCGCTGGAAGAGCCTGTCGCTGTCGGCGAGGTCCACGGGCCTGGTGGTGTCGTCGACGGTGGCGCCGGCGGACCGTACGAGTTCGGCGACCCGGTCCAGGAGTTCGCGGGTGCTCTCGTCGACGTGGCAGTAGGGATCGTCGCGCCACACACCGATCCGGTAGTCCGCCAGGCGGCTGCGCTTCGGCGCCGGGAGGTCGATCCGCCAGGCGGCGGCGTCGGCCGGGGCGGGGGCGGCGAGCACGTCCAGGAGGACGTCGAGGTCTTCGGCGTTCCTCGCGACGGGGCCGATGGTGAGCATGTCGGAGCTGGTGAGCCAGCCGGGCGGCCGGGGGATGTGGCCGCGGGTGGGGACGATGCCGCCGCTGGGGCGCAGGGCGTACACGCCGCAGTAGGCGGCCGGCAGGCGCAGCGAGCCCGCGAGGTCGGAGCCGACTTCGAGGCTGGTCATGCCTGCGGCGACGGCAGCGGCGGGGCCGCCGGACGATCCGCCCGCGGTCCTGGTGTCGTCGTACGGGTTCTTCGTCCTGCCGAACAGCGGGTTCGAGGTCTGGAGGTCCTGGCACATCACCGGGACGTTCGTCTTGCCGACGATGACGGCGCCGGCCGCCCTCAGGAGCGCGACGGCGTCCGCGTCCCGGTCGGGGACGTGGCCGGTGAGATCGGGCGAACCGCAGGTGGTGCGCAGGCCCTTGGTTTCGAGGGCGTCCTTGACGGTGACGGGCAGGCCGTGGAGCGCGCCGAGCGGCTTGCCCGTCGCGGCGAGGTGACGGTCGGCCTCGTCGGCGGCCGCACGCGCCCCTTCGGCGTCGAGGGTGGCTACGGCGCCCAGGGCGGGGTTGGTCCTGGCGATGTGCTGGAGGTACTGCTCCAGCAGGGCCCGGCTGGTGACCGTGCGCCGGCGCAGGGCGGTGAGCTGTTCGCGGGCGGGCGCCAGGTGCAGCTCCGGCCCGGGGGGCTTGGGCGCGCCGGTGCGGGAGCGCGCCGCGGCGGGCGTGGTGGCCATGGAGGCCGCCGCGGCGATGGCCGTGCAGGCGACGAGCAGGGTTCGGCGGAGGATCACGAACGGGCTCCTGTGGTGGTGCTGCGGAGGCCGGCGGCCCCGTGGTTCTCGGGCGCGGGCGGGGTGAAGTGGGAGGCGACGCGCTGGAGGTGGAGCAGTTCGTCCTCCGTGGTGGCGAGGTCCAGCTCTGCGTCGGCGTACTCGGCGGGGGCGGCGACCGGGTCGTCCGCCGCGTGCCGGACGAGGGCGGCGCGGATCTGGTCGGCCGTGACGGCCGCGGCGAGTTCGACCCCGGTGAGGCCTTCGGCCCGGCGGCGGGTCTCGGCCTGCTCCCGGGCCGCCGGGTCGAGGTAGCGGCGCATCAGCTTCTGGCCCTGGCGGATCTCGACGCGGCGGCGCAGGAGCGGGAAGTGGGCGCTGCGGCCGCGCAGGACGTCCTGGCTCTGGCTGGCCGGGCGGCGCAGCGTGATGCCGGGGTCGGCCCGGTCGAGCGCGTGCCACAGCGGTGCCAGGCGCCGGTAGCGGACGTGCGCGGTGGTCCAGTCGCGGGCGCTGCCGGCGCGCAGGGCGACGGCCGGGATGAGGTAGCCGATCTGGGTGAGGGTGGCTCCGATGTCCCCGCACGCCCACGCGAAGTCGTTGAGGTGAGTGACGCTGAAGCCGGCTTCGGCTCCGATGATGCCGCTGATGCGGATGCCGCTGTAGCCGAGGGTGATGACGGCGCCGACGGTGACCAGGCGCAGGCTGAAGGCGATCGACCGGTCGGTGGCAGTGCGCGCGTACTTCCAGCAGGACCGCGCCAGGTAGATCTCGGCGGCGCTGTAGGTGCCGAAGTACAGCAGTACGTAGGCCTGGAAGACCGGGTCGTGCGCGTAGTACAGGGAGAAGTCGGTGGGCCGTGTGGTGGCCGGGGTCAGCAGGACGAACAGCACGGCCATGGTGGCGATGACCGCGGCGGCCGCGAGGAGCAGGAGGCGGCTGCGCCGGCGGGCCTCCTCCAGGGGCTTCGACCAGTGCGCCAGGACCGTGGCCTGGAGGGCGAGGACGAGGATCACGCAGCCCTGGGCGATCGGCACCACGATGTTGGGGACGCCGAAGACTCCGTCGACGCGGACCCAGACCCAGGTGAGGGAGACGGCGTAGCTGATCGCGGAGAAGCAGTAGGTGAAGGCGAGCGCCACCAGTGCCGGGTCGCGGCGGCTCCTGCCCAGGTCGCGGACCAGGATGAGGAATCCGGTACCGGCGATGGCCAGGCACAGGGGGTGAAGTATGTCTTTCACGGGTCCCTATTCGGTCAGCGCAGCAACGTGCGGGCTATGGGGTCGGCTTCCCGGGAGCCCTGCGGGCGGGCTGCGCTCAGGTGCTCCTGCAGGAGGGATCCGAGGAGTTCGGCTTCGAACTCCTCCGGCTCGTTGTAGCGGGTCCGGCCGAGGACGAGCTGGACCGTGGCGGGGTCGATGTCGGTGATCAGGCCGCCGAGGTTGCCGGCTCCGAGGGGGGTGTTGCCGCGGTGGCGCCTCAGCATGTGCCCGAACTCGTGGCCGACGATGACCTCGGCGTGCGCGCGGCTGATCGCGGTGTCGTAGAACACGTAGTCGGTGTCGCCCGTGGCGAGCCACAGTCCGCACGGGGCGGAGGCGTCGAGGGAGTCGGGGTCGGCCGGGTCCGAAGCGAAGGGCATGAGCCGGATCGAGCGGCCGAAGCGCTCTTCCATGAACGGCACGAGGTCCAGGACGCTGTCGACCGCGGGAAGGCCGAGGCTGTCCACGAACTCCCGGTTGCGACGCTCGGCCTCGTCGGCCTCGCGGTCGGATCCGCGCTTACGACGGCTGAGCCACATGGCGTTTCCTCTCCTCGTCGGGACGCCGGACTTCGGTCACGGCAGGTCCCTTTCGGGGTCTGCCGGCAGGCCTTCCTCTTTCCGTACGGCCTCCAGTGCCGCCAGGACCTTGCGCTGGCCGGCGGCGGACACGCCCATCGCGCGGAGGGCGATCTGCTCGACCCCGTTCTCCTTCAGCTTGCGCAGGATCTCGAACTGGGTCGCGATCTTCCGGGTGACCTCGTCCTCTACGAAGTAGGCGGCCTCGACGCCGAAGAAGCGGGCGAGGAGCGGGACCATGGTGATGGTCGGCGTGCGCTTTCCCGCACGCAGGTAGCTGATGTGGGAGCGGGTGTAACTGTCCTCGCCGTACGAGGAGATGGTGCGGGCCACGTGCGCGTTGGAGTACTCCTCCGCCCCGGGAGGGCGCACCCGGTCGAACAGGAAGTTGAGGCGGTCACTGAAGCATGCACCGGGGCCGGGAACCGGCACCGGGGCCGGTCGGGGTGAGTCCGGTCCGTCGGGCCTGTCTTCTGTTTCCGCCACTGCGTGCCGCTCCCTTTCATCGGGCGTAACTATAGTTGACGCCCGTTGCGCGTAACTATAGTTGACGTCCGGGAGCTGTTGGCGGCCGGGTCGGCTGCCGATGCGTTCCAGCGCCCCGGTCCGGGCGCGGCGCAGCCCTCGCCGGTTCGAGGGCGCCCAGCAGTACCGGAACGGCTTCGACGGCGTCGCCCGTGATCCGCCACCAGGCGTGCGCGGCCCCCACCCGGGTACCACACGCCCTGCGCCCCCTTCCGTCCGCGGGCTCGGGCCGGGGGCGCGGGACCATGGTGGACCAGTCACCCCAGACCGGCTCCGGCTGCCCACCGGCCGAGCTCCCGCTGTACGGCCGCGCGCTGCTCCGCCGTCGCCGGAGCGGCGCTGACCAGTGCGAAGTGCAGTCCCTCCGCGGCGCCGGACAGGACGATCCGGCGGGCACGCGTACCGCCGGGCTCGGGGGCTACGGCGATGGCACCCGTCGTACCGGGTCCGGTGACCGTGCCGAGGTCGGAGACGACCGTGGTGCTCGCGGGGTCGAAGCCGGCCGGCAGGTGCAGTTCCGTCGGCGCGCCCGAGCCCCCGCCACCGCGCCACACCAGTACGCCGTACGGCAGTTCCGCGCCGACCAGGCGGGCCGACTCGGGCATGTCAGCCGGCATCCGGCTCCACGTCGTCGCGGTGCCCGCATCACGGGAGCGGTCCTCGTAGAGGAACGCGAGGGTGTGCCCGGCGACCGCGCTCGGGTACAGGCGGTCCAGGAGCCGCGCGTCCTGGCGCAGCACCGGGGTACCGGCGTCGTCGAGGCGTACGGCGGACAGGTCCTCGTCGTTCCAGGCGTCGCCCGCGGTGCGGATCTTGTTGGGGTTGTCGTTCATCGCCTCGTGGTGGCGGCCGCTGTAGATGTCCCACTGCCACTGGGTCGCGGACACCACGGGTCCGGCGGCGGCCGGGTTCTGCCACCAGGCACGGCCGCCGAGGCCGCTGTCGAGCGCCTGGTACTGGCCCTTGAGCACGGACGGGGCCTTGTCGGACGAGGTGCCGGTCAGCGGGTGGCCGAACTCACTGACGATAGCCGGGGAGTTGAGTGCCGCGGCCCGGTTGCGCACGGCGTTGAAGTCCGCGGCGTACTCGCCGTCCTTCGCCTTGGTCAGGTTGAAGAAGCCGGACATCCGGGCCTGGTCGTAGAAGTGCGTGTTGAAGACGTACCGCGGCCCCAGGACCCCCACGCCGCCGAGGCCGCCGGGCTGCTTCATGAAGGAGAGGTTGGAGTTCCAGAACATGTTCGGCTCGACGAGCGCGGGCTTGGACCGCCAGCCCGCCGCGTCCATGCGCGCGCGGAACTTCTCGTAGAAGGGCCAGAGCCGGCCCTGTTCCCAGGCGGCGCCGTCCTCGCCGCTCGCGTACTGCCCGGCGTAGGGCTCGTTGTACGGGTCGAAGCCGGCGACCTGGGCCAACTCGGTAGCGTCGAGATGGGCCGCGAGGTAGGCCATGGTGGCCTGGGCAGTGTCGAGGAAGGCGTCCTGGATGCCGTTGCGGTTGGCCCAGAAGTCCCGCATGGCCTTGGTGACGGCCTGGTTCTGGGTGATGTTCTGGCCCCAGTGGGCGCAGATCCCGCAGGACTCCCGCGGGTATCCGCCCGCCTGGACCACCCAGCGCGGTGCGCCGTCGCCCGAGTACCAGCTGTCCTTGTCGAAGATGTGGCGCGAGAAGAGGTCCTGGTGGAAATCGGGGTACACGCGCAGCCCCACGGCCAGGAACTCCCGCAGCTGCGCGGTCGCCCGGGCCAGATAGGCCTCGTCGACCCGGCCGCGCGCGGGCTCGGCGGCCGCCCATGACAGGAGGAACCGGACGGAGTTGGCCCCGCCCAGTTCGCGCAGGGCCCGCGCCGACTTCCGGGCGTCCTCGATGCTCGCGAAGGGCAGGCCGCCGTTCTCGGCGAGCTTGGTCTCGCCCGAGACGTTGAAGCCCCGCAGAACGACCTCGCGTCCGTAGCCGTCGACGAAGTGCGTACCGCTGACGGTCACTTCGGCCGCACGCGCGTCGTAGGGGGCGGGCTCGGCGGCGCGGGCGGGAGCCCCCGCGCAGAGGGCGGACGAGGCGAGGGTGACGAGCACCGCGGCCCACGTCCGCCGTCCCGAACCGTGCGGTTCACGCATCGTCTGGTTCGTCATGGCCCGTACTGTCATGCGAATCTGATGAACAGTCAACCAATGCCACCGCTCCTGCGACCGCTCCACGGCAAAGGCCGGGGTCAGACCCCGGCCCCGGTGGGGGCGTGCCGCCGGCGGGGCCGGCCGTGGTTGCGGCCGCGACGGGTACGCATGCGGCTGACCCTCAGCCGGGCGGCGGCCTGCGGGTCCCGGTCGTCCAGTTCGACGAGGGCCGGGTGCCGGCCCTCCCGGCCCAGCCGTTCCGCGAGCGGGTCGCGCCGCTCCGGGTCCGGCTCCTTGGCGTCCTCGTCGAACCAGACGATCTGGGCGATCAGCGCGAGGCCCGTGGCCACCGCCGCGACCCACTCCACGGGCCCCCGGGGCAGCCGCTCCACCACCACGACCATGGCGAACGCGAACTCCCCGATGAGCAGCATCACCCCGGTACAGCCCAGGCAGCCGCGCTCGCGCGGGGGATCCGCCGGCCAGAACGGCAGGAGGGCGCGGCAGTCGGCGCGGAACCCGTCCCGGACGGCGCGGAAGCCGGCGTCGCGCAGCTCGACGTTGCCCAGGGACGCGGGCGCGGTGCGGCGGCGCAGCGCTGCGAGCAGGGCGTCCGGCAGCGGGTGCCCGACCAGGTGCGCGGGGTCGGCCCCGGCCCCGGTGAGGCTCAGGTTGCCGCGGCGGTTGACGGTGGCCAGCCCGTCGAGCAGCAACCGGGCGGCGGCGGCCTGGGTCTCGTCCTCGTGCCACATGCGGCCGACCGCGGGGTGGTACGGGTCGAGCACGAGCTCGGCGCTGCGTGCGACCGCGTCCCGGTACGACCGGGCATCGCGGGCGCGGCGCAGGCCGAGCCGCCCGTACAGCAGGGCTGTGACGGGCAGTACGACGCACGCGACCACGATGGATATCACCCGCCGAGCGTAGGGCGCGAGGCGGCGGCCGGTACAACCGGTTTCGGGCCCCGGGCTGTCGCCGCCGTGCGGGAGCCCCGCCGTGGCAGACTCGGCTCCGTTCCGACCCCGTCCCCGCGGGAGGCCCCGTGTTCCGCCGCCTCGCCCTCGTACACGGAAGGACCGCCGCCCTGGCCGTTGCCGGCCTGGTCCTCGCCCTCACCGCCGGTACGTCCCCTGCGGCTCCCTCCCCGGTGCCGACTCCGGCACCCGGGCCGCGGGTGACCGCGGTCGCCGCGGCGCCGGGCAGCACGACGGCCCTCGCCGGGTACGCGATCCAGTCGGCGGCGAAGGTCGCGGACGATGCGGCCGCCGTCTCCAGCCCCGGCTACGCGGCGACCGGCTGGTATCCGGCCGGCTCCCGCTCCACCGTCCTCGCGGCGCTGCTCGCGGCCGGGGTGTACCCCGATCCGTTCTACTCCACGCAGCAGAAGCGGATCCCCGCCGCGGACTTCACCGTGCCCTGGTGGTTCCGGTCCGACTTCACCGTCGCCGACCCGACCGCCCGTACGTACCTGGACTTCAGCGGGGTGATCTCCGCCGCCGACGTCTTCGTCAACGGCCGCCGGGTCGCCACCGCGAGCACGGTCGCCGGCGCGTACACCCGGCACGAGCTCGACGTCACCACCCTGATCGAGGCGGGCACCAATACGGTCGCCTTCCGGATCCAGCCCAACAATCCGCGCAAGCAGCTCACGATGGGCTGGCTCGACTGGCTGCAGCCGCCCGACGAGAACATGGGCATCGTCCGCGACGTGACGGTGCGCCGCGGCGGGCCGGTCGCCCTGCGCGACGCGCACGTGGTGACCGCCCTGGCCCTGCCGTCGATGTCCTCGGCCGATCTGACCGTCAAGGCCCGCGTGCGCAACGACTCGACGGCCACCGTCACCACGACCGTGTCGGGCACGGCGGGTCCGGCCACCGTGAGCCGCAGCGTCACCCTGGCCCCCCGCGAGACCAGGACCGTGGTCTTCTCCCCCGCCGACCACCCCGGGCTCCGGCTGGCCTCGCCCCGCGTGTGGTGGCCCGCCGCCATGGGCGAGCAGCCGATGTACGGCCTCGACCTGACCGCGACGGTGGACAGCGCGGCCTCCGACACCGCCCACGAGTCCTTCGGCATCCGTGACGTGCGGGCGCCGCTGAGCCCCGACGGCGCACGGCAGTACCGGATCAACGGCCGCCCGCTGCTGATCAAGGGCGGTGGCTGGTCCCCCGACGAGTTCCTGCGCTGGGACCCCACCTACGTCGAGGACCGGCTGAAGTACGCCCTCGACCTGGGTCTGAACACCCTGCGCCTGGAAGGACACATCGAGCCCGACGAGTTCTTCGACCTCGCCGACCGGTACGGGATCCTGACGCTTCCCGGCTGGGAGTGCTGCGACAAGTGGGAGGGGGAGGTCAACGGCACCGAGGCCGGTGAGCGGTGGGTCTCCGCCGACTACCCCGTCGCCAGGGCCTCGATGGCCGCGGAGGCGGCCCGGCTGCGCCACCACCCCAGCGTGATCTCCTTCCTGATCGGCAGTGACTTCGCACCGAACGAGCAGATCGAGGAGGGGTACGTCGACGCCCTGAAGGCCGCCGACTGGGGGACGCCGGTGGTCCCCGCGGCCTCCGACGCCTCCGCCCCGATCACCGGACGCTCGGGGATGCGGATGACCGGCCCGTACGACTGGGTCCCGCCCGGCTACTGGTACGCCAAACGGGCGGGCGGCGCCACCGGCTTCAACTCCGAGACCAGCGCCGGCCCGGACATCCCGACCCTCGACACTCTGCGCCGCATGATGTCCCCGGCTGAGCTGGAGACCCTGTGGAAGAACCCGTCCGCCGCCCAGTACCACCGCTCCCCCTCGGCCACCTTCGCGACGCTGGGCCTGTACGGCGCGGCGCTGGCGGCCCGGTACGGTCCCCCGACGGGGCTGGAGGACTACGTGCGCAAGGCGCAGCTCGCCCAGTACGAGAACGTGCGCGCGCAGTTCGAGGCGTACTCGCGCAATGCCAAGGACGCGTCCGGTCCGTCGACCGGAGTCATCTACTGGATGTTCAACAGCGGATGGACCTCGCTGCAGTGGCAGTTGGTGGACCGGTACCTCGACCAGGGCGGGGCGTACTTCGGTGCCAAGAAGGCGAACGAGCCCCTGCACATCCAGTACGGGTACGACAACCGCGCGGTGACCGTCGTCAACAACCGGACCTCCGCGGCCTCCGGGCTGACGGCGCGGGTGACGCTCTTCAACACCGACGGCACGCAGAAGTTCGACCGGACGGTGAGCGGCCTGGGTGTCGAGGGCGGTGGCGCGAGCAGCACGGCACTGACGCTGCCCGCATCGGTCGCCGGCCTGTCGACCACCCACCTGGCCCGGCTGCTGCTCACCGACGGCGCCGGGCGGGAGGTGAGCCGCAACGTCTACTGGCTCTCCACCGAGGCGGACGTGCTCGATTACGCGGACACCGACTGGTACCACACGCCCACCACCTCCTACGCCGGCCTCAGGGGGCTGAACTCGATGGGTCGGGCGGCCGTCGCCTCCACGGCCTCGACGAGCACGGACGGCGCGGGGGTGTCGACGACGACGGTGACCGTACGGCACACGGGCACGGTCACCACCCCCGCGCTGCTCACGGACGTCCACCTGGTGGGGGCCGAGGGCGCGCCCGTACTGCCCGTCCGGTGGAGCGACAACCAGGCCAGCCTCTGGCCGGGCGAGTCGGCGACGCTGACGGCGACCTACCGGACGGGCGACCTGCACGGCTCCGCGCCGCGGCTGCGGATCTCCGGGTGGAACACCCCGACGGTGACGGTCCCGGCCGGCTGAGCACGGAGATTGGGGGCACGGCCGACAGGCTGGATCTTCAGGGCCGAAAAGCCGCTATCCGGAGGTGATCTTCGAGCCGT
Organism: Streptomyces sp. NPDC051183; assembly: GCF_040682455.1. NCBI lineage: Bacteria > Bacillati > Actinomycetota > Actinomycetes > Kitasatosporales > Streptomycetaceae > Streptomyces > Streptomyces sp. NPDC051183. The sequence continues at coordinate 13,199 of NZ_JBFBBA010000034.1, read as the reverse complement.
ACTAATGGCTTCTCACGTCACCACCTCCTGCGCGAGCACGGTCACCCCGGCCGGGTTCGTCGACGTGAGCTGGGGCTACAGCAACAGCTGCGGCACGCAGAGCTCTCCGAACATCAAGCGGTGACCCTCACCGGCCGGCCGGTGTCTCCCAGAGCCGGGCCAGGTGTGCGTGGAGCACTCCCCGGGCCTCCTGCGGGGACAGGTGGCCGATGAGGACGTGCGCGGTGAGGCCGTCGGCGAGGGCGAGGAGGGTGCGGGCCTCGTGACGTGCGTCGAGGGGCACGGCGTGGCCGGCGTCCTCGCCGGCTTCCGCGATGAGGTGGGCGAACGCCTCTTGCAGGGCCGCGTAGTTCGCCTTCAGGATCCCGGCGAGCGCCTCGCTGACGGCCGCTTGCGCGACGAAGGCGAGCCAGACCCTGGCCTCGGCGCGGTGTTCCTCCCTGAGCAGTGCGACCTCGGTGGCCGCGTGTCCCACGGCGGAGGCCGCCGACTGGGCCGGACTCCTGACGAGGCGGGCCCGTACGCGCTCGCCGATCCGCTCGCCGATCTGCCCGAGGGCGAAGACGAGCATCTCCTCCTTGGTGCGGAAGCACCGCTGGACGGCGCCCATGGACACCTCCGCGCGCGCCGCGACGTCGCGCAGGGTCACGCCCTCCAGCCCGCGTTCGTCGGCGAGGTGGCAGACGGCCTCGGCGATGAGCCGGCGCCGGCCCTCGTGGTCCACCTGTCTGGGCATGTCCGGTCGCCTCCCGATCGCGGTCCGTCGTGCGCCGATTCTATTCGATGCACCCGCATCGGTTCACGGGGTATGGTTCCGATGCAATCGCATCGGAACGACGACGAGGGAGAGTGCGGACCATGCGGGACGCCTTGTGGCAGCGGACGGCAGGCGAACAGGCCGAAGCGGTACTGACCGCGGAGGTGTCGGCCGTCGAGCTGGTCGAGAGCCATCTGGAGCGCATCGCCGAGGTCAATCCGCAGGTGAACGCGGTCACGCAGCTCCTGACGGAGCGTGCGCTGGAGGCCGCGGCGCGGACCGACCGCAGCCGGGCGGCCGGTGAGGCCCTGGGGCCGCTCGCGGGCGTGCCGTTCACGGTGAAGGAGACCACCGCCGTCGAGGGCGCGGCCACCACCTTCGGCGTGGAGCGCTTCCGGGACCTGGTGGCACCGGCGGACGCACCCCCGGTGGCGCGGCTGCGCGGGGCCGGGGCCATCCCGATCGGCCACGCGAACATACCGACCCTGATCCTGGCCGGGATGCACACCCGCAGCGAGCTGTTCGGCGACACGGCCAACCCGTGGGACCCGGGCCGGACTCCGGGCGGCACCAGCGGGGGCGACGCGGTGGCCGTCGCCACGGGCATGGCGGCGCTCGGTCTCGGCAACGACTCCGGCGGCTCGATCCGCGTCCCGGCCCAGTTCTGCGGTGTGGCGGGGCTGAAGCCCACGACCGGGCGCTTCGCCGCCGACCACCGCTTCCTCGGCCCGCAGGACCCCGGCCCGGCCTCCCAGATGCTGGTGACCGACGGCCCGCTGGCCCGGAGCGTGGGCGATCTGAGACTGGCGTACGAGTTGCTCGCGGGCGCCGATCCGCGCGATCCGCGGGCCGTCCCGGTGCCCGTACGCGGAGTTCCGCTCCCGGGGCCGGTGAAGGTCGCGGTCGTGGCGGACCCCGGCGGGCACGGCGTCCACCCGGCGGTGCGCGCGGCCGTCGAGGCCGCGGCCGACGCGCTGCGCGACGCGGGGTACGACGTCCGCGAGGTGGCGGACGTACCGAGGCTGGACGAGGCCCTGGAGGCGTACGACCGGATCACCGTGACCGAGTTCGCCCCGAACTGGCCGGCGGTACGGACCCTGCTCGGCCCGGGCGGGGACCGCTACATCGGGATGGCGATGGAGCGGACACCACCCGCGAGCGCGGCGGAGCTCATGGAGCTGATGGGCACCTGGATGAACATCCGCCGCTCGTGGGCCGGGTTCCTCGACGAGTACCCGCTCCTGCTCGGCCCGTCCTTCACCGAGCCGCCCGTCGAGCCGGGCCTGGAGTCGCGCGACAGGGCGGGCCGGGACCGGGTGGCCTCGGGCATGCGCCTGTGCACGGTGACCAGCTTCGTGGGCGTGCCCGCCGTGGCCGTGCCGACGGGGGTGGCCGACGGGCTCCCCTGCGGGGTGCAGATCGTCGGCCGCGCCTTCCGGGAGGACCTGTGCCTGGACGCCGCGCAGGCGGTCGAGGACCGGCTCGGCGTCCTCACGCCGATCGACCCGCGCGGAGCAGGTAGCCGGCCGCGATCGTGACCAGGACGGCCATGCAGGCGATGAACACCAGTCCCGCGCCCTCCAGGCCGAGCGGATCCGCCAGCACCCCGACGCCGATCACCGGCACCGAGATGCCGCCGTAGGCCACCACGAACAGGGTCGAGACCACCGCGGCGCGCTGGTCCGCGGGCGAGGCCTCGGCCACCGCCGACAGCGCGCCGCGGAACGCCAGCCCCTGCCCGATCCCGCCGACGAGCGCGCTCAGCACCACCAACGGCAGCAGTTCCCACCACAGGGCTCCCGCGAGGAGGGCCAGCCCGGCCAGGAGTCCCACACAGCCCAGCGGCAGCGACCGGCGCACCCCGACCCGGCCGACCGCGAGCTGCCCGGCGGTCGAGGCGAAGAAGGCCAGCGCGACGACCAGCCCGCTCAGGGCGCGGTTGTGCACGTCCAGCGACTGCGCGAGGAACGACGGGCTGACGGACGTGAACACCCCGAACAGGGCGAACCCCACGAAGGAGGCGGTCGCCGCAGGCCCGAAGACGGCCCGTACCTGCGCGGGCAGGCCGGGCCGCTGCGGGCGTACGGTGCTCAGCGGACGCCGCTCCCGTACGGTCTCCGCGAGCCGCAGCAGGACGGCGGCCGAGCCGGCCACCAGTACGAGGTGCACGGCGAACGGCAGGTACAGCGGCGCGACGGCGTACTGCGCGAGCACTCCGGCGAGCAGCGGGCCGCAGCCCAGCCCGCCCATGTTGGCGGCCGTCGCCACGAAGGTGGCCCGGGAGGCTCCGCCGCGCGGCGCGAGCTCCAGCACGTACACCGTGGCGGCCCCGGTGAACAGTCCCGCGGACAGCCCCGACAGCAGGCGGCCCGCGTACAGCCAGCCGAGCCCGGTGGCGCACAGGAAGCAGACGGCGCTGGCCGCCGCACACCCGAGGCCCGCCAGCAGCACCGGTCGCCTGCCCACGGCGTCGGAGGCGTTGCCCGCCAGCAGCAGTACGCCGATGACCGCGAAGGCGTACACGGCGTACACGACGGTCACCGTCAGCTCGGAGAACCCGAACTTCTCCTGGTAGAGGCCGTACAGGGGGGTCGGCAGCGTGGTGCCGGCCATGCACACGGCGAACACGGCCCCGCTGAGGAAACACTGGCGCCACCTGCGGCGATCACCGTCCATGGCGCCGAAGGTAACCCCGGCCCCGCCACAACCGCGCGCCACGTCGCCGCGCCTGTCGCGAGTACGGGCGAAGGAACCACGAAAGGAACACGGCCGGTCCAACCGGGGGCAGCCGCGCCGTCGCCGACCCGGTCCCGGCCGGACCGCCCAGTGCTACGCGTCCTGGTTGACGATGTGGCCGTCGCGCAGTTCCACCACGCGGTCGGCGAGTTCCATCAGGGCCGGGTCGTGGGTGGCGACCAGGACGGTGACGCCCTCGCTGCGCACGACCGCGCGCAGCAGCTGCATGATCTGCCGGCCCGTCTCGGAGTCGAGCTGTCCGGTGGGTTCGTCCGCGATGATCAGGGCCGGGTCGTTCGCCAGGGCCCGGGCCACGGCGACGCGCTGCTGCTGGCCGCCGGAGAGTTCGCCGGGGCGCTGGTCGGCGTGCTCGCTCAGGCCGACCAGCGCGAGCAGGGTGCGGACCCGCTCCTCGCGCTGCGGGGCGGGGACCTTGCGCATCCGCATCGGTACGCCGACGTTCTCGGCGGCGGTGAGGACCGGGATCAGGCCGAAGGACTGGAACACGAAGCCGATCCGGTCCCGGCGCAGGGCGAGCAGCCCGGACTCGTCGAGGTCGGCCAGGTCGGTGCCGTCGATGCGGACGGCGCCGCCGGTCGGGGTGTCGAGGCCGCCGACGACGTTGAGCAGGGTGGTCTTGCCGGAGCCGGACCGGCCCTTGAGCGCGGTGAGTTCGCCGCGGCGCACGTCGAAGGACACGCCGCGCAGCGCGTGGACGGCCTGCGCCCCGCTGCCGAAGCTGCGGTGTACCTGATCGACCGTCACCATGGGTTCCAGTGCGGTGACTTGTTGCTGCGTCATGGTGCGTGCTCCCTCTCGGGTCGTCGGCGTGCGCTGTCCCCGAGCGCCTCGCCTCTCAAATTTGTTCATCCGTCACCTTCCAGGCGCAAGACCCTTCCGCAACTTGATCGAATCTGACAGCATCGTCCGCTATCCGGGAGCAACCGTCCGGATGGGGGAGGAACAGCACATGCTCGGCTTCGTCATGCGCCGGCTGCGCGGGCGACTGCCGCTCGCCGCCGCCGTGTTGCTGACCGTACTGATCACCACGACGGTGCTCACCGCACTGCTCGCCTTCACCCGCGGTGTGGGTGAGGCGGGGCTGCGCCAGGCGCTCCAGGGGCCCGGCCGCGACCGGACCGTCGTCGTGGTCTCCGGGGAGCACCAGGCCGGCGCCCGTGCCAAGGACGACGAGGCCGTACGGGCCTTCGACGCCGACCTGTTCGGCGGACTGCCCGTCGGCGTCGAGACCATGGCCCGCAGCCGCTCGTACGGAATCCCCGGCGCGCGCGCCCAGGGCAAGGACGCCGACCTCACCCTGCTCGCCGCCCTGGACCGGGGCCGCGTACGGCTCCTGGCCGGGCAGTGGCCCGCGGCCGTCGCGCAGCCGGGCGGACGCGTCCCGGTGGCGGTGCCGCAGGCCGCTCTGAGCCGGCTCGGCCTGGCCGCGGGCGCGCTGCCCGCCGAGGTGCTGCTGGACGACCGCTACGGCGGGCCCCCGCTGCCCGTGCTGATCACCGGCGTGTACCGGGCCGCCGAGCCCGACGCCGCCTACTGGCGGCTGGACCCGCTCAGCGGCCGGGAGATCCAGGTCGGCACGTTCACCACGTACGGGCCGCTGCTCGTCGACGACTCCGTCTTCACCGCCGGCGGGCTGCCGCAGAACAGCCGCGGCGCGCTCCTGACCCCCGAGATCGCCGACGCCCCGGCGAGCGAGATCGCCGCGATCCGGGCCCGCATCGTCCCGTCCCAGGCCCGGCTCCTGAACGCGAGCGGGCTCCAGAGCCGCACCCAACTGCCCGACCTGCTCCACGAGGTGGAATCGGGCCAGCTGGTCGCCCGGTCCACGCTGCTGGTCGGTGCGCTGCAACTGGCCGTACTGGCCTCCGCCGCGCTCCTGCTCGTCGCCCACCTGCTGACGGAACGGCAGGAGGCCGAACGCATCCTGCTCACCGCGCGCGGCGCCTCCCGCCGAAGGCTCGGCGCGCTCACGGCGACCGAATCGCTGCTGCTCGCGCTCCCCGCCGCGGTGCTGGCGCCGCTGCTCACTCCCGTCCTGCTGCGGCTGCTCGGCGGTGTGGGACCGCTCGCCAAGGTGCCGCTGGACAGCACCGCGAGCCCGCAGCTCTGGCCGGTGGCGGCAGGCTGCGCGTTCGCGTGCGTGCTGCTGACCGCGCTGCCCGCCCTGCTGCGCGGCGCCGCGGCCGCGGCGCTGCGCCGTACCGGCCGCCGGCAGGCCCTCGTCAGCGGCGCCGCCCGCTCCGGCGCGGACCTCGCCCTGCTGGTCCTGGCCGCGCTCACCTACCGGCAGCTCTCCCAGTACAGCGGGGACGGCGCCTTCGCCGCCGAGGGCGCCGGCCGGCTGGGCGTCGACCCGGTGCTCGTGGCCGCCCCGACGCTCGCGCTGTGCGCCGGCACCCTGCTCGTCCTGCGCCTGCTGCCGCTCGCCGCCAGGCTGGGCGGACGCATCGCCGCGCGGGGCCGGGGGCTCGGGCCCGCGCTCGTCGGCTGGCAGCTCGCGCGCCGCCCCGGGCGGGCCACCGGACCGGTGCTGCTGCTCGTACTCGCGGTGTCCAGCGGCGTGCTGGCCCTCGGCCAGCACGCGTCGTGGTCCGGCTCCCAGCACGATCAGGCCGGTTTCGCCACCGCCGGCGGGCTGCGCATCTCCGACAGCGCGCTGGCGCCCATGGGCCGCTCCGGCCGGTACGGATCCCTGCCCGGCGGGGACCGGATCGTGCCGGTGATCCGCAGCCGGCAGGAGCTGCCGGGCGGGAAGCCGGGGCAGGTACTCGCGCTCGACGCGACCGGCATGGCCGAGCGGGTGCCCCTGCGTTCGGACCTGCGGGAGGGACGGCCGATGCGCGACCTCTTCGCCCCCCTCGCGGCGCCCGCCCCGGGCGGCCCGGGCATCGCACTGCCGGGCAACGCGCAGCGCATCGACATCGACGTGGCCGCGCAATCGGTGGACTTCTCGGGAACGACGGGCAGAACCCTGCTGGGCCTCATGCTGCGCGACCGGTTCGGACTGATCCACCAGTCGCCGATGCTGCCGCTGCCCGAGAACGGTGAGAGCACCCTCTCCATGAACCTCGGCACGCTGACGGACGCCCCGATCGGGTCGGCCGCCGCCCCGCTGCACGTCGCCGGGGTGGTCATCAACTCCAGCTCGCCCGGCGGGCAGCTGACGGTCCGGCAGATCTCCACCGCCGCCGACGGGAACGGCCCTGCCGTCCCCGTCGAGACGACCGGTCCCTCCGGCCCCGCTTGGAACCTGTCCGCCCCGAACGTGGTCGGTGGCGAGCCCGCCGCGAGGCTGCTGACGGACGGACAGCCGGCCGGGCCCGCCCTCTTCCGGATCGGCCACGCGGGCGGTTCGCACGTCCTCGGCGGGGTCAAGGTCACCCTGACCTCGACCGGCCCGGCCGCCGCCGAACTGCCCGCGACCGCCACCCGCGCGTACCTCGAGGCGATCGGCGCCTCCGTCGGCGACCTCGTCCCGATCGCCCTGGGCGGTGTCCCCGTCCAGGTGCGGATCACCGCCGCGACGGGTTCTTTCCCGGTGGTCGGCGACACCGCCGTGGCCGTCGACGCGGCCACCGCCGCCCGGCTGCTGGCGGTCACGGGGCAGGTGCTCCCCGCGCCCTCCGAGTGGTGGCTGCCGGCCGCCTCCGCGCACGACCCGAATCCCGCGCGGGCCGCCGCCGAGCTGCGGGCCGGCGTGGCCGCACAACAGGTGGAGCTGCGCGAGGAAGTGGCCGCCGGACTGCTCGACGACCCGCTGAGCGCGGGCCCGCAAGCGGCGCTGGCCGCACTGGCCGCGGCCTGCGCGGTCCTGGCGGCGATCGGCTTCGCGGCGTCGGCCGCCGCGGCCGGGCGGCAGCGGGCCCAGGAGTCCGCGGTACTGCTGGCCCTCGGGGCACCGCGCCGGAGCCTGGTCCGTACCGCCCTGGCCGAGAGCGGAGTGCTGGTGGGGCTGGGAACCGCCGCGGGCGTCGGGCTGGGCGCCGCCATCGTGCACCTGGTCGTTCCGCTGATGGTGCTGACCCCGACCGCCCGGCGTCCGGTGCCGTCGGCCGTGGTCGACCTGCCGGCCGGGCCGACGCTCCTGCTGGCCCTCGGCATCGCGGCAGTGCCGCTCCTGTCCGCCGTGCTCGGTGCGCGCGGTCGTCGCAACGTGGCCGCACGGCTGCGGTATCTGGAGGAGACGTGACCGGCCCCGCCCTCACCACCGGCAGCGGGCGCCGGTCCGCCGTCCGCACCGCGCCCTGGGTACGGACCCGGCTGCGCTCGGCTCCCGTGAGCGCACTGCTCGCGGCGGCCCTCGCGTTCGTCACCGTCTTCCTCGCCGCCGCCCTGCCGCGCGCCGTGGACCGCGGCGCCGACCAGGCGCTGCGCTCCTTCCTGAACCACCAGGGCCCGGGCCCGACGAGCCTGCTGGCCACCGCCGGGGCGCGGTACGGCAAGGAGACTCCGCAGGAGCTGGACGAGGTACTGACCACCCTCATAGCCCATACCGGGCCCGGCTTCTCCGTGGTCGCCTCCGACGCCGTACACGGCTCCCTCGGCACCAAGCCGCGCACGCTCGCCAATCCGGAACTCGCCCGGCCCGACGAGATCCCGCCGCTGCTCCGGCTCGCCCACCTGCGGCAGGCCGGCGCCCACACCTCACTGGTGGCCGGGCAGTGGCCGGGAGCCCCCGCCGACAAGGACGCGCCCCTCCCGGTGGCACTGTCGCAGAGCGCGGCGCAGACCCTGAACGCCCGGGTCGGCATGGTGCTGGAGGCCTTCCCCGATCTGGGCATCGCCCAGCGGGCCGAGGTCGTCGGCCTGTACAAGGTCACCGACGAGGCCGAGGCGTTCTGGGCGGACATGCCGTGCCTGGCGAGCGCCTGCCTGGCCTACAACAACAAGGGCAAGGCGTACTGGCAGACCTCGGGGCTCGTGGGCGCCGACAGCCTCGGCCGGATGAGCACCTGGGGCCAGGGTTCCGAGGACTTCTGGCGCCTGCCCGTGGACACCGGCAAGCTGCGCGCCGACAGCCTTTCGGCCGGCGCCAAGGACATCTCCTCGTACGTGGCCGGCCCCACGGCCAGCAAACTGACGTGGACCATCAGCCGGATGGACCTGCGGATCACATCGCGGCTGCCGCAGCTGATCACCGAGGTCCAGGCCCGCCAGCAGGCCGCCGCGCCGCTCGGGGCGATCGGTCCGGCGGGGGTCGCCGGAGTGGCCCTCGTGGTGTTCTGTCTGGCGGCCGCACTGACCGGGGACCGGCGGGAGGCCGAGATCCTGCTGCTGCGGGCCCGGGGCGGCTCGCGCCGCGGCATCCTGGGCAGGCTGCTCGGGGAGGGCGCCGTCACCGTGCTGCCGGCCGCCGCGCTGGCGACCGCGGCCGCGGTACTGCTGCTGCCGACCCCGCGGCTGGCCGGCACCCTGTACGCGGCCGCGGCCGCGGCCCTGTTCGCCCTGCTGGCATTCCCGCTACGGGCCGCCGTACTGCTCTGCGCGCCGCGCGGGCCGGTCGCGCGCAGGCGGCTGGTGGGCGAGGTGCTCGTGGTGGCCGCCACCGTCGCGGCGGTCCTGGAGGTCCGCCGCCGGGGTGTGGCGCCCGCCGGCGAGGGGCTGGATCCGCTGCTGGTCGCGGCCCCGCTGCTGATCGCCCTGTGCGGGGGCCTGCTGCTGGCCCGGGTACAGCCCGCGCTGATCGGGGTACTGGCCCGGGCGGCCCGGCGGCGGGCGGGGCTGGTCGGCTTCCTCGGGCTGGCCCGCGCCGCGCGGACCTCCGGCGGGCGGGGCGGGCCCTCGGTACTGCCTCTGGTCGCACTGCTGCTGGCCGTGACCACCGGCGGGTTCGGCGCCACCGTGCTGGCATCGGTGGACGACTCCCGGGTCCGGGTGGCCCGGCAGACCGTCGGCGGGGACGCCCAGCTCGCGGTGGCCCGGGGGCAGGAGCTGCCGGAAGCGCTCATGAAGGCCGCCGACGCGCTGCCCGGCGTACGCGGTGTGCGGGTGTGGAGCGACGCCGACGCCTTCCTGTTCGGCAGCGTGCAGGGCTCGCCCCGGGTCACGGTGGTCGTCGCGGAGCCCGAAGCGTACGCCGAACTGGCCCGGTACGTCGGGCGCGGCCGCTTCGACCCCGCGCTGCTCAGCGCCGGTCCCCCGGGGCCGGACGAACCCGTGCCCGCGCTGTTCAGCAGCGACCTGACGGGCCGGGCCGCCGACGGCTCGTACCGGCTGCGCCTCGGCAACGGCGGGGAGCTGAGGGCGAAGCCCGTCGGCAGCTTCGACGGGACGCCCGCGCTGCCGGGCGAGGCCCACGGCACGGTGATCCTGCCGGCCGGCCCGACGCTCGCCCATGTGCCCCAAGTCGCGCGTCCCAACCAGTGGTTCGGGATCGGAAAGGTCGAGGGCGCCCGTCTGCAGGCGCTGGTCCGGGACGCGGTTCCGGCCACGGCGGTCGACGGCTATGCCGTCCGTACCGGCCAGGAGGTCGCGTCCGCGCTGGCCGCCGATCCGCTCCAGCGCGCGGCGGCCCGGCTGTTCTGGGTCTCCGTGGCCGGCGCCGCGGGCTTCGCGCTGCTCGCGGTGCTGCTCACGCTGGTACGGGCCGCTCCGGAACGGGCGGCGCTGCTGGCCCGGTTGCGGACCATGGGCCTGCGGCCGCGACAGGGCTTCCTGCTGATCCTGGCCGAGGCGCTGCCGCAGGCGCTGGCCGCCGCGTTCGGCGGGGCTCTCGCCGCAGCGGCGGCCGTCGCCCTGCTGGGTCCCGCCATCGACCTGACCACCCTGGTCGGCTCCCCGGTGCCGACCGGGCTGCCGCTCGCCGCGGGCCCCGTACTGGCGCAGGCGCTGGGCCTGGCCGGGCTGGTGGCGGTGGCCGTACTGGCCGAGGCGGTCGTGACCGGGCGACGGCAGATCACCACCGAGTTGAGAGCAGGGGACCAGAGTTGAGCAGCGAAGCGCCGACCTACGAGGAACTGCGCCGGCAGGCGCTGGCAGCCGTCGAGCCCCGCGCGCACGGAGCGGGTTCCGCCATCGTCTGCGACCGGCTGGTCCGGATCTTCAGCGCGGACGGGATCGAGGTGCAGGCCCTGCAGGGCCTGGAGCTGACCGTGGCCAAGGGCGATCTGGTGGCCCTGGTCGGCGCCTCGGGCAGCGGCAAGTCCACCCTGCTGAACATCCTGGCGGGTCTGGACATCCCGACGGCCGGCGCCGCGCGGGTCGACGGCTACGACCTGCTGGAGATGTCCGCCAAGGACCGCCTGCGCTACCGCCGGGAGGCGGTGGGCTTCGTCTGGCAGCAGACGGCGCGCAATCTGATGCCCTTCCTGACGGCGGCGCAGAACATCGCCCTGCCGATGCAGTTGAAGGGGGGCGGGCGCGGTGCCGGCAAGCGGCACGCCGCGCAGGTGAGCCGGCTCCTGGAGGCCCTGGACATCCCCGAGCTGGCGGACCGGCGCCCCGCCGAGCTCTCGGGAGGTCAGCAGCAGCGGGTGGCCATCGCCGTGGCCATGGCCAACGACCCGGCGGTGCTGCTCGCCGACGAACCCACCGGCGAGTTGGACTCCGAGACCGGATCGGCGGTCTTCGAGGCCTTCCGCACGGTCAACCGGGAACTGGGCGCGACGGTGGTCATCGTCACCCACGACCCGCTGGTCGCCGGTGAGGTCCGTCGCACGGTGGCGATCCGCGACGGCCGCACGAGCAGCGAGGTGCTGCGCCGGACGGTCACCGACGAGCACGGCGAGGAGTCGGTGAGCGAGCGCGAGTACGTGATGCTCGACCGCACCGGCCGTGTCCAGCTCCCCCAGAAGTTCCTGGAAGCCCTGGGCATGGAGCATCGCGTCGCGGTCGACCTCGCGCCCGACCACATCGAAGTACGCCCGGACACCGAGACCGCCTGACGGCATCAGCCCGGTGTGCCGGGCGCCCCGGCGTCCGGCGCCCCGGCGTCCGGCGGCCCGGCGTCCGCCGTCTCCTGTGCCCGCTCCGTGCAGCCGGCGGGCAGCATGACGAGGGCAGTCGTACCGCCCGAGTCGGAGCGGCGCAGCCGGATGCGGATGTCGTGGCGCTGGGCCAGCCGGGCCGCGACGAACAGGCCCATGCGGCGGGAGACGTAGACGTCCACGGTGGGCGGCGTGGCGAGCCGCTCGTTGATCGCGTCGAGGTCCTGGGGCGACAGACCGATGCCGGCGTCGTGGATCTCCACGAGGACGCGGCCGTCGGGCAGTTGGAACGCGGTGCCCCTGACCTTGGTCTGCGGGGAGGAGAAGTAGGTGGCGTTCTCCAGCAGTTCTGCGAGCAGGTGCACGAGGTCGTTGACGGCGCGGCCGGCGACGTCGGTGCGGGGCAGCGACGCGAGTTCGATGCGCTCGTACTGCTCCACCTCGGACGCGGCGGCGCGGAGCACGTCGACGAGCGGGACGGGGCGGGTCCAGCGGCGGCCCGGTTCCTCGCCCGCGAGGACGAGGAGGTTCTCGCCGTTGCGGCGCATGCGGGTCGCGAGGTGGTCGATCTTGTAGAGCGAGGACAGCTGGTCAGGATCGGACTCGCGCGACTCCATCTGGGAGATGAGCGAGATCTGACGCTGGGCGAGGCCCTGGGACCGCCGCGACAGGTGGGCGAACATCGTGTTGACACTGCTCTGGAGCAGCGCCTGCTCCGTGGCGAGCCGAACGGCCTGACGGCGGATCTCGTCGAGCGCGGCGGCCACCTCCCGGGCGCGGCCGGTGGCGGGGAGGGTGATGGGCTCGACGGGGATGCTCACCGGGGAGCCGGAGACGGCGGCCTCCTCCAGGAGGCGGGGCAGTTCGGTGACGATCCGCAGCGCCATGCGGTGCAGTTGCCTCATCTCGCGCCGCCTGCGGCCCCACCGCCACCAGGCCGACGACGGCTCGCCCGGCACGTCGGCGGGGGCCGGCTGCGGGGTGTGGCCGTCCTCTTCGTCCAGGGCGTGGACGGCACGGTGCAGGGCCTGCGTGAGCCGGCCCTGCTCCTGCGCGATGGTGTAGCGGACCAGTTCGGCTTGTTTCAGGGACCGGGACAGATCCGCGACGAGGCCGTCCAGGCGTGCCCGCTCGGCCATGGTCCGCTCCAGCCGGCGCCGGACCTCGTCGGCGTCCCGGGTCTCCACCCGGGCCTCCAACTGCCGTAGCGCCGCCTCGGCCTGCTCCCGCAGGGCCCGCTCGGAGCGGAGCTGTGCCTCCAGGCCCCAGATGGTCTCCTGGGCCCGCTCGGCGCGCGCGGTCACTTCGGCGAGCTTGTCCCGCAGGACGTACACCTGGTGCAGGTTCGGCTCGCGGACCCGGCAGGCCTCGAAGTAGAGGGCGCGGACCGTCTCCCGCACCTCCTGGCGGACCGAGGTCTTCGTCTTCTTCTCGACCGCCTGGTAGAGCCGTTCCAGGAAGCCGATCTCCGGCAGCCGCTCGCCGTTGAAGTACCGGGAGAGCGTGGAGGGGTTGCCGCCCAGTTCGAGCACGAGGTCGGCGTACGTCATGTCCAGCCCGGCGTAGAACTCGCGCAGCCTGGTGACCCAGGCGGTCATCTCCGGGCCGAGGTCGGCGTTCAGGTCCTTCTGCCGCCGTCCTCGCCGTGCTTCCATCCCCGGCATCAACCGTTCCTAGTCAGTGAGCAGGAGTGAGTCTTGGGCCCATTCCTGTGCACTGCGGACATCCCGAACGGTTTTGGGTGTCCTGGTCGCCCGCGT
>NZ_JBFBBA010000033.1:0-99756 GCF_040682455.1 Streptomyces sp. NPDC051183 | reverse complement strand
CGCCGGACTCCGAGAAGTCTCCTACACGCCCTTCACCCGCCCGCTCGACCTCCTCGGACTATCCCTGACCTGCGACGCAGCATGATCAACACGACCATGAATCAGCCCTGGTTGAGATACGGCTTCTCACGAACCAGATCCGTCACGCACGGATCAATGACAGTGGCTCCCACCTCGATCCCGGGGTGGGAGCCACTGTTGTTACCTGGCGGTTCTGCGGCAGAAGCCGCCAAGGACCGCCTGTGATAGCTCAGTCGGACGCAGTCATGCTGGACGAGATTTCCGTCGCAGCGACCTAGCGGATGGCGCCAAACCGTCCCGTTTTGCTTGACGACTTCCGGCCGCAGCGGGCGCTGCGGGAGGACCCACCCTAGACTCCGGAGAATAGCTTCTGACTACCAGGCTTTGGCGTTGGAGCCTGTCTCGTAGTTCACAGGGGACTCGTACTCCCACACCTCGTCCGTCACTTCTTCGTATGCCTCCTCGATGACATTCAGAAGGTCCTGGCCGCACCAGTCCCAAGCCTTGGCGAACGCGCTGGGGTCAGCCATGACTCCGTTGTACTCGGCGGACCCGGAGGCGACGACAGCGCAGCGGGCGAAGAGAAAGTCATCGGGGGACTCGCCCGCCGCCTCGTACGCTCCGAAGAAGCGGTACTCGACGTCGTTGAGGTCCTTCCGATCCAACGCGAACAGAACCTCGCTGAGCCGGTCGTGGAATGACGTGATCTCTGCGCCCGAGAGCGACTCTAGTGCCTCCTCGATCGCGGTGATCGTCTCGTGCATCTCAGGATTGAGCGACGAGTCGATGATCTTCCAGAATTCGTTACGATCCATGATGTTCCTTCTTTGCCGTAATGCTGGACGCGCCGCTAGTGGTCCACCGGATTCCCCGGCGCCCGTCGACCGAAACGCCGGGTATGCTTCTTGATCTTCGCCGCTTCAATCTTCTTTGCGGCGCGAACAGTATTGGTTCGCCGAATCACCTTCGACTCGTACTTCTCATAACCCGCAGCCCTGTTGAGCTTTCGGACCTGGCTCTCAGCTCGCCGGGACTTACCATCCAGCCGAAGACCGTTTCGGACCCTTCCGGTGCCTGTCCCGTACTTGTGGAGGTTTTTGGTTCCCTTCTCGTAGATCTTGTAGACGTGGCTGCCGCATGAGCAGTTCAGGTTGTTGGCGTTGAGCCCACATGCGGAATTGTGGACGAGGACATCCTCGCCAGAGGGTTCCCGAACGATGTAGGTGTGAGTGTTGCCGACGGTCAGGTTGAAGACGAGCTGCTCCGGTAGGTCACCCTCGTCCCACATGCTCGTGACGATGGGCATGCTGCCGTCCGTCGCGAGCAGCCTGTCTCCCAGATGAAGGTCCGCCGCGTCGGTCCAGCCGCGATCCTCCACCCAGAACGGATGGTAGGCGGTGGCCCGTATACCGGGCGTGCTCGGATCGAGATCGGTTTCCACCTCAACCATGTGCTTGGTGGTGTAGGCCACCAGCACGGCCAATACCGGTTCCGCGGTGCTCTCGCCAGTTTCGGGGTCCATGGCGGTGACGTAGTCGCCCATGGCGATCTCGCTAATCGGCAAGTAGCTGCCGTCGGCCATGAGGACCAGGGTGTCCGGATCAAAGGAGTTGCAGGCACGGCGGAAGACTGCCCTTGCCCGCGACGCGACGCGCTGTACGCGGCCGGCCGACCGAACTGTCTTCACCGTGGTGATGGCCGCCTTGACGGCAGTGTTGGCGCCGACGAGGCTGGCGGCTGCGGTAACAGCCATCTCGGCGGCCTTGCCCCAGTTGCCAGTCGCCGCATACGACACCGAGGACACCGCGGCCGCGATACCGCCGATCGGGCCCGGGATGTAGGAGGCGACTTCTGCGACCTTGGCGACGACGTTGAGGACCTTCTTGAAGGAGAAGCCCCAGTTGCCGTCGAGGTCGGTGCAGTTGATCGGGTCGCCGGTGCAGTAGTCGTACGGGCTGGCGTTGCCGCCCGGGACCGGGTCGACTTGCAGGAAGCGGCCGAGTGCCGGGCTGTAGAGGCGGGCGCCCATGAGGATGTCGCCGTCGAGTGCTTCGGCGGAGCGTTGCTTGCCGCCGAGCCAGCCGTAGCGGACCGTGGCCTGGCCGTCCTGGGGGATGCCGAACTCGTCGAAGTCCAGCACCACCGGCGTGGTCAGCGCGGTGTCGGTGGTGACGACCACGGTGCCCTGCAGGTTGGTCAGCTGGAGCTGGATGTCACCGGTCTTGCTGGTCGTCGCCGACAGGTCGGCGTCCGGGCCGGACACGTTGCGGGTCAGGGTGCCCTGGGTGGTGTCCTCGATGGTCCACCGGACCTCGTCGCTGTCGTCACCGTAGTGGTTGAGCTTGGAGGTGGCGTTGGCCCAGGTGCCGTCCGCCTGCTTCTTCGACGTGGTGAAGGCGGTCAGGCGGTGGGCTGCGTCAACGGCCCACTGCTGCTTGTCGTCTCCCTTCTCCTGGGCGGCGACCTTGTCGTTCGCCCAGTAGGTGTTGGTTGAACCCGATCCGGTTTTGGTGGTGCGGCCGAACGCGTCGTAGGCGTAGCCCGTGTCGATCAGCCGGTCGGCGCTGTCGTAGGAGTGGTTCTCTGCGACCGCGTTGTCCGTTGAGCACCCGCCGGTGCCGGCCTGTGAGGTGAGCTTGGCCAGCCGGTTGGAGTGTGCGTCGAAGGAGTACTGGCGGGTCACGCAGCCGACCGCGACGGTGGTCTGCTCCGCCTTGGTCAGGCGGCCCAGCCGGTCGTAGGTGTATGCGCGGGTAGCCGTGGACGAGGTGTCCTTGGCAATGGCGCCCTGGGTGGAGACGTCGATGGTCTGCGACCAGACCGTCGACGAGTCCGACGTGCGGGTGTAGGTACGGCCCGTGGCTGCCCCGACGGCGTTGAAGGAGTCCTTGCGGACGATCCCGCCCGGGTAGGTCTGCTCGACGAGCTGGCCGTCCGGGCCGTACTTCGCGGTGAAGGCTCCCGCCACGCTGTCGGTGATGGAGGTGACCATGCCGCGCGGCTCTGTCGCGCGGTCGTAGGCGTAGGTGGTGGAACCGGTCGGGTCGGTGACCTTGGTGGGCTTGCCGTAGCCGTCGAACTCCGTGGTGGTGGTGCCGCCGTCGGCGTCCGTGTACGAGATCAGCCTGCCCAGCGCATCCATCACGCGCGTCAGGGACTTCTCGCCGGCCGTGCCCGCACCGGAGGTCGTCTTGACGCTGTCACCGGTCGCCGGGTCGTACTCGGTGGTGATCTTCGGCAGTGCCAGGCCCTCGTCCGAGGTGATCTCGGTGGAGACGATCCGGTCCGCCCCGTCGTACACGGTGACGTTCTTACGGGACTTGCCCGCGTTGGTCTCCGTGACCTCCTCTGTGTCACCGAACCGCGAGTAGCGGGTGACCCGCTTGACCGGCAGCGTCGTCGGCATCCGCGCCGCATCGGCACCGGTGATCGTCCCGCCGGGGCCGGTCGTGCACGGGCTGCCCGCCCATTCCGGACGGTTGCCGCACGCCGCGTCGTCCGCGTTCGCACCGGCGGTGTAGAACACGGTCTTCACCGTGGTCGCATCCGTACCGGTGGCACCGGGCTTGCGGGACTCCAGCGCCCGCCCCGACGAGTCGTACTTGATCGTCGCGGTCAGTGCCTGACCCGCCGCGTCGGTGGTCACCGACGTCGGTGTCTTGAGCACCCAGCCGGACGTGCCGCCGATCGGTGTGCCGTAGCCGTTCTTCGTGACCCGAAGCTCGACGTCGGTCGCGTACCCGTCGATCCGGGCGCCGTCCGTGGCGGTGGTGACCAGGTGGTAGGCCTGGCCGTCCGGCTTGCCCTCGTCGTAGGTGTTGGCGTTGTGGTCCCGCACCAGCACCGAAGTGCCGGCCGGCAGGGTTGGGTTGACCGTCGTCTTGGTCAACGTGACGGTGTCGATTCCGGCCAGGAAGTACGGCGACACCGCGGCGGGGTTGGTGCCGGTGACGACCAGGTCGAGCTGGTGGTCACCGCGGGCCAGGGTGACCGGCTGTCCGGCGGACCACGGCGAGGTGGTGACGCCGTTGTTGAAGCCGTCGAAGCTGCCCGTGACGTCGGTGCCGTCGATGACGAACTTGACGGTGCCGTAGTCGATCGCCTTGGTCATCTTGGCGGAGAGCAGGTACGGGCCCTCCTCCGGCACGGTGATGCGGAAGGAGGCGCTGTCACCGACCTTCTTGCCGCCCAGGATCACCTGGGCGTTGCCGGACCAGCCGCCACCGCCGACCCACTCGGGGCCGCCGTTCTGGGTGGAGACCTCTGCGGTCGACCCCAGGCGGGGAAGCGTCTCGCCTTCCGCGGTGACCTGGACCGGAGCCGTGCCGCCCGTGACCGTCTCGGAGAGCGTGGCCCGGTAGACCGGGCCGAGCGTCTCGGTGACGTCGAGACCGTCGGCCGTGTACGTGGTCCGCGAGTCGAGCAGCCGCGCCCGGTCCGCGGAGGCGGCCGGCAGGCCGAGTTCGGCCACGAACCGAGCCGTGTCGGGGTGGGATCCCAATGCGATCGCACGGTTGGTCGCCTCAAGCGTGCGCACCACGTGACCGAAGCGGTCGTACTCGCTGGTGTCGATGTCGCCCTTGTCCGTCACAGACGGCGTGGCGGTGTTCACCTCGTTGCCCGACGCGTTCAGGTAGTGCACCGTCGCCGGCTTGTACCCGTCCTTGCCCGGGGCGGTGGACGTGGCCGTGTGTGTGCCCGGCTCGTCCTCCGGCCCGAAGACGGCCGTCGCGTCCGTCGGCGCATCGATCTGCGCCCACTGCGCGACGTCCGCACCCGACATGTCGTACGGACCGCCGGCGCCGCGGGTCAGCGGAACGCCGTAGACCACCTTGGTCGCGATCTCGCCGTTGACCTGGTCCTTGCTGCCCGCCACCAGCGTCCCGCGGCGGACCTTCAGCAGCCGGCCCGCATCCGGGTCACCGACCGTCTGACCGTAGTCGAAGTCCCACGGCAGCTCGCCCGCAGGGGCGATCCGAGTGACCCGGCCCGCCGCGTCGTACGTGTAGGTGGTCTTCAGCGGAGCCGCCAGGCGCGGATCCCACACCTGGACCAGTCGGCCCTGCTCGTCATACAGGTACCGCGTGACCTCCACGGCCTCCTGCTTGGACGCCGCCGGGTTCCACGACCACGCCTTCACCGACCGCACCCGGTCCACGAAGTCACCGGGCGTACCGGCCACCGCTGTCGTGGCCGTGGCGTAGTCGTAGTCCATGACCTCGCAGCCGCGCGGCAGCGGGTCCACCGAACATCCGTTGGCATCGTCCACGCCAGGCTCGACCGGTGCCACAACACGCTTGGCCAGCGAACGCCCGTCGGTGACGTCGAAGACGTACCGCGTGGTGGAAGCGGCCTCCGGGCCGGTCTCGCTCTGCACCAGGAAGACGTCCGAGCCCAGGCCCCGGGCGAAGAGGGTGGAGGAGCCGTCCAGGTCGGTCAGCTTGTAGGCGGTGCCGGAGTTGGCCGGGGTCCACTTCTGGTTCAGACCGCCGTGGCACCAGTGCAGAGTGACCTGGGTGCCCAGCTGGCCGGAGTCCGGGGCGTCGAGGCACTTGCCGGAATTGGCGTTCAGCAGGCTGCCGTCCGGTCGGACCTCCCACTGCTGGGCGCCGGTGCCGTTGCAGTCCCAGATCTGCAGCTTGGTGTAGTCCGCCGTGGACGCGTTCGGCACGTCCAGGCACTTGCCGAGCGCCGAGACAGAGCCGTTTTCACCGAGCACCCACTGCTGCGGGCCGGAACCGTTGCAGTCCCAGGTCTGCACGGCAGTGCCGCTGGCATTGTTGCCGTTGCTGATGTCCAGGCAGCGGCCGGTGGTCGGTGTGGTGATCTTTCCTGCCGCACCGGGCTGTGCGGTCAGCGTCAGCGACTCCGCGCCCGGCTCCGGGAAGAACGCGCCGTTGCTGCCCTTGGCGAAGGTCAGGACCGAGTCGTCGGTGTGCTTGATCTCCACCAGGTCGGACTCGGGGAAGGACAGCGACCGGTACTCCGATCCCGTCCCCGCGTCCGGACCGCCGGCCCACTGCGGGCCGAACGGCGCGACGATCTCCTTCATCGACAGGTCGTCGAAGAAGACCTCCTTGCCGCTCGCGGAGAAGCCGTTGTACAGGCGGAAGAACGCCTCGGTGGCTCCCTGCGGGACGGTCATGTCGACCGACAGCTGCTGCCAGCCGTCGGTGAACCCCGCCTTGGCCGAGGTCACCTTGGAGTAGCCGGCCGCCGTCTTGACGAAGCCGGCCAGGCGCAGGCCGCGGTCGGTGTAATCCGGGCTGAGGCCCGTCGCGGACGGAACGTAGATCCAGCCGGTGAGCCGGTAGGTCTTGCCGGGCTTCATGCCCAGCGCCATGGTGTTGTCACCGCCGACGGCCGCGTACGAGTCGGTGCCGGTCGGCACGATCCGCAGGGAATCGGTCGAGGCGTCGTGACCGCGGGCCGTCGAGCGCTCGATCGTCGCCGGCTGGCCGGCGGTGAAGCCGGTGGTACCGAAGCCCACCTGGCGCTGGTTGGCCGTCAGACGCTCGCCCTGCGGCTCCCAGCCACGGCCCAGGCCGCGCGAGGAGAAAGTGCGCTTGACGGACATGCCGTACTCGTGGGCATCGGTGACGTCGGTCGAGTAGTCACCGGTGAGCAGGTTGACCGAGCCCGGACCGATGTCCGTAGCGGCCGCACCGTCCGCGTTGCGGTCCACCGTCATGGTGTTCCAGGCGGTCGCGTAACCGCTGCCCGAGCCGTCCTCGGGGAACAGCAGCGCCCGGACCTGCACCACGCCGCCGACATCGCCGAGCGTGTCGACCACCGTCCAGTTGGCGTGCGTGCCCAGGTCCGCGAGCCGCGGCTTCGGATCGGTGACCAGGGTGTTGTCTGCCTTGGCCAGGTTCACCGTCGGCACGTTGTACTCGGCGGCACCCGGCCCGCGGCGGTACTGGTACACGACCCGCTTGTACTGGGTCTGGGCATCCACCGACAGCTTCACGCGCTTGGCGCTCTGGGTGCCGTCGACCGGGGAGCTCAGCCCGGCCGTGCCCACCGAGAACGCGTACGAGGTCGGGTCGGAGAGGTTGCCCGCACGGTCCTTGGACTGCACCTTCAGCACGCGGTGGCCATCAGCGCTCGGGGTGATGTTCGCGTTGGTCGGACCTGTGCCGTCCACATTCACCGAGGCTCCGCCGTCGATGCTGTAGACGTATCCGACCTGGTCGGTGACGCCGGTGGCCGGGGTGAAGCTGAACGTACCCGCCTGCCCCGCGCCGCCGTGCCACAGGCCGTCGGACGGGTAGGAGGACGAGGTCACGAACGGCGCGCCGGGCTTGGCCGTGTCGGCGATCACCGTGACGCTGGGCGTCCAGCCGGAGTTGACCCGGCCGTCCCACAGCCGCGAGCCGATCGAGTACGACACGCCCTCGTCCAGCCGGGCGAGCCCGAAGTCGGACGGGCGGGCCTGCAGGTAGGCGCCGTTCGGTCCCTGCTTGTAGACCCGCCTGACGAACGTGCCGTCGCGGTACAGGTCAAAGTCCGCACCGACGTCACCGCCGTCGGGGTCATTCGCCAACACCTGGAAGACCGGGGTGGCGGACGAGGTGTAGCGCGGGTTGCCCTGCTGGGACGGGAGCACATCGACCGTCGACGGCGTCGGCGGAACGGTGTTGTACGTGATCGACAGGAACGGCGAGTGGGCGCCCTCGGACGACTCGAACCGCTTCCACGAGTAGGAGTCGCTCTCGCTCGCGGCCTTGAGACCGAGCGCGTAGGTGCCCGCCCCCATCGTGGACCAGTCCCGCACCAGGTTGCCGACGTCCGCCTTCACCCAGTAGGTGCCGCCCTCGCCGAGACAGTCATGGCTGTCGTTGTCGCCCGGAACGTCCCGCGTCTCGTTCGAGACCGCATATCGGGAGATCAGGCCGGGCTGGTTGCCCCACCGGCTGCCGGTGTTCGCGTACTGAGCCGACCAGACCTCCCAGTCCCGCGCCGTGCAGGAGTAGGAGTGGAAGTTGGCCAGGTACAGCTTCGCGTCGAGGATCTGCTTCCCGTTGAACCCCCCACCGGGGAAGTGCAGGAAGGAGCGGGCCTTGACCGCCCCACCGTTGTACGTACCCAGCTTCAGCTCGGTGGACGAGGACTGGTCCGTCGAGTAGTCACTCTGTACGAAGGTGTCGAAGCTGGTGCCGACGTCGACCACCGGGTCGATCGTCACCGGGAACTGCGTCTTCGCGTCCGCCAGGAACGCGGCGTCCGCAGTGAACACCAGCTCCGCGTCCGCACCCTCACCGCGCAGCTCCATCGCGACCGGAGCCCGGTGCAGGTGCTCACCCGAGCGCTCGTCGACCGCAGCGTCCCACATCACGGGAGCGGGGATCCGGACGGTCGGCTTGCCACCGGCGGCATCCGTCAGGTGGATCGAACCGTCCGCCTGCCGCTCGACCTTGTAGCCGGTCGTGTCCACCGGCAGGGTCATCGTGCCGGCCTGGGAGACGGCAGTACGGTCCTTGACCACCAGGTACTGCTCAAAACCCGTACGGGTGGCCTCCAGCACCAGGTCCACGCCCGGGCGGGCATCCACGTAGGTCGCGGTCGAGCCGGACAGCTTCGGCTTGGGCAGCCTGCCCAGCCAGCCAAGCTCGACCTGCCGGTCCCCGGAACCGACCTTCACCAGGTCACGCTCGGCGGGCACACCCGGAGCAGCCATCGGCAGCGACGTCCGACCAACGGACCTGGCAGCCCGCGCGGACTCCGAAGCCGACACAGACGGCGAGGCAGAAGGCGAGGCGGACGGCGCAGGAGCGGCACCGGGCGTCGACTTCGGCGAAGTCGAGGCAGACGTCGAAGGAGACGGAGACGCCGAGCCGGCCGGTGCGGCACCAGTAAGCGCATCACCAACCTTCACCGCCGCGTCGCCGCCGGCGAACACCAGACCCTCAGGGTGGGCCTTCGGGGCGACCTTCCCGTCAGCGGTCTCCACGAGGGTCGTGTCCACCGGAACCCAGGCCTCGCCGACCCTCATCCGGATCGGACCGGAGGACATGTCCTGGGTCAGCGACCCGTCCGGATTCGCCCACAGCGTCGTGTGCTCGCTCCGCGCGCCGGTCACCTCGATCCGCCGCTTGTTCAGGCGGGCGGCCAGCAGCGCCGACGCCTCGTCAGAAGCCTCCGTCACCGGAGCAGCCGCCGCCGGAGCCTGCGGGGCCGCCGCGGCCGGAGCCGCGGTCAGCACATCGAGCGCCACCCCCGTCTCCACCAGCAGCCCGAGCGCAGCAAGCACGGCTATTCGCCGCACCCTGCGCATAGTGAAGGCCCCACCCGCAAACGCGGGCGAGGCCTAGGACTTTCGTGGCAAAGCTACCCCTAAGCACTCATAAAAGCTTGACCATGAACCGGATCACCGGTCCCCGGCCAACCTCTCACGCGATGGGGGCCGAGAAGCTTGTGGGCATATCAATCGAGCAACGAACCCGTCCTGGTAAGTGTGCATTTGGCAACTAACCGGAGTCTTTCGTGCTCAGATATCACGCACTGTATATATTGGAACTATTAACCCGTACTGCTTTCGGCTCGAGCTCGTTGACGGTGTGTGAGCGATCTGGTGAGGGATCCGCGGCCTGGTCGCCGGATGCATAGGAGGCCGCGCGGTTGCTGGCGGTGTCCGCGCCGGGGGAGGGTCGGGACCGGGCGAAGGTTGCCGCCCTTTTCAAGGTGTCGGGTGAAGGCCGTGTGCAACTGTCAGCTGTGGACACGCGGGCAGATAGGCGAGCTGATCCTCAAGCTGTATGGGGTCCGCTTCACCGAGCCCGGGTGGGCAAGTATCTCAAGCGTTGGGGGCTGACCTTCCAGCATCCGGACAAGCGGGCGGTCGAGCAGGACACGGAAGCGGTCCGGATCTGGCACGGGGAGACCTGGCCGACGATCCGGGCCAGAGCGAAGGTGGAGAACGGCGAAGCCCTCTTCGCTGATCAGGTCGGGATCCTCTCGGACCAGGTCACCGGCCGAACCTGCGGCGCCACGGGTACGACTCCCATCGTCCGCCGGACCGGGACCCGGTTCTCCGTGAACGCGATGTCCGCGATCGGATGCACTTCACGGTCTTCACCGAGCCGTTCGACGTGAAGGTCATGTGCCGCTTCCGCGCCCGGCTCTTCGGGCACTTCGGGCACTTCGACCGGAAGGTCCACCCTGATCATCGACCGGCACTCGGCCCACCGCTCGAAGACTGTCCAGGCCTGGCTCGCCGGCCGCCAGGACGAGATCGAGCTGCACTTCCTGCCCTCGTGCTCACCCGAGCCGAACCCCGACGAGCTGGTCAACGCCGACCTCAAACGCAGCCTGCCCTACACGCACCGGGCCAGGAACCAGGCCGAACTCCGCGTACTCCTAACACCGCCATCAGCGACGTACGCATCTACAACGACCGCACTGCCCCTTGGGGTATCCGAAGGACCCGCCCCGGTACCCAGCCGGGGAAGGCCCACCCCAAAAGGTTCACTCGATGCCCACGGGGTCGAAACATTCCCGAGGAATGGGGGTGCCTGCGGATGTAACGTCGTCCGGGCGACGGGCGTGGGACCAACCAGCACCCATCCCACCGATGAGCAGGCAAAACCCCAGGTCAAAGGCTTCCGGGGCTCACGCGATGCAGCCTTCGCCTCACATTCGCCACACCGGCGCAGGGCTCCCACGGCCACAAAAAAACTGCGTTTCCGCAGGTCAGAAGGTTTCTTCTGACCTGCGGCGGTGGGGCGGGTGGGACTCGAACCCAATCCAGTGACGCGTCTCACCTGCGAAGATGCCGGAGGAACGGACATATCCACCTGTTTCCATTCGGCTGCATCCTCCTCGATCCGGCTCAAGCAGGGACCGTTAGGCGTTCGCCACACCACTCCCCCCTACACCCCGTGTCCCGCCGCACCTGCTGAGCTCAGGAAGAACCCGCCCGCCAGCATCCCCGAATCACCGCATAGGTCGTTTTGGGGCGGCTCCCCACGCCCGGACCACGTTCACCCGCTACGCGCGGTAACGTTGCAGGATCTGGAGGTCGGCTGGTTGGCGCCAGTCGGCGCGACCCACCAGCCATGTATCCGCAGGCGGAAGTCCGCCTTGCTCCGCTTGTCCGAGAGGCACCCGCCGCGCGGCGATGACAGCGGCTCGTCCAGGATTGCCGAGCCCTACCCGGAGCCGCCGAGCAGGGTGTCGGAGGTGGGAGACCGAAATTGGAGTGGGCCTACCGTGGCTCACTTTTGATCCGCCGCCCGTGGCCCTCATTTCACCCGTCGCCGAGAGACGGTCCTGGCCCGTGCTGGCACCGCGGGGAGCACTACGAGGCCGTTGACACGTGCGGCGGCTGTCACTGCGGCGCTGTTGTCCGTCGCGTCGCGCGGGATCGAAACGCGCTGTCTCCTGCCGGGCTCCGGCAGCGTCGTCGGCACGCGTGCTGCCGGGATCTCTTCTCGCACCTTCCCGCGTGACGGGGGACGCTGGCATGCCACTGGGGGAGGGGGACGGGATGAGGCATGTGCCGCTTTTCCGTTGGGTGTTGACCTTGGGTTTCGTGTTCTTCACGTGTTCGGTGGGGTTGTACGCCGCCGGGTCGGAGATGTCCGCATCGCGTCAGATCGATCTGACGGTGCTGGAAGAGGAGCCCGACGGGTCGTGCAGGGTCCGATGGATCGATCCGTACCAGAAGCGGGCGCGGGAAGCTGCCTATGACTGTGACGCCGACCGGGCGGACAGCCTCAAAGCGCCCCAGTATCCCGATAGCCGTGGCTACGGCTGGGCGACCGGATTCATGTTCACCGAGGGGCCTGACCGGGGGGAACTGGAGGATCTCGGCGGCGAGTCGGATCTTGGGGCCTCCGATGTCTTCCTGCTGCTGGGGGCGCCGCTCATCACCCTTGGGCTGATCGGCGGGAACCTTCGCGCCCTCCCCCGGGTTCTCGGAGCCGAGCCGCGGCTCGTTCGTCGTGCGGCTCGGCTCTCCGGGGCGGCGCGGTGCGTGGTCGAGGACTATGAGCGGGCTGTCGAGGCGGTACGTGAAGCGGGGCATCGCGGTGCCTTGGCCGAGACTTCCGGAGGTGGCTCCGATGCTCGGCTGGTGACGGCGCTCTGGCTACTGCGGGAGGCGGGTCCGCAGGCGCGGGAGACTGCGGCTCTCGGACGAGGGCTCGTGGAGCGGATGGCCGGGCCGTTGCGCGATGCGGCGCCCGCCTCCGGAGTACGGAGCATGCTGCGGGCCGGCCCGGGGGCGCGGCGGAGTGCTGTCCGGGCGACTGGTGAGCTACGACTCCTGCTGGCCGACGCGGAGCGGGAGGGGCTGCCCGAGCGGTTCGCGCAGGCCTCGGTCGACCTGCTCCGTGGGCAGGACGCCGACCTGGCCGCCCTCGCGGCCGGCACGGACTTCGAGCGGGAACCCGCCGCCTACCGGGAACTGCTGGCGCAGCTGACCGGGGCCGAGATCCTGCTCCCTGCACAGGCCAGGTCTTCGCGGCGGGGGCGCCGCCGACACGGAGGCCGCCGGCACCGTCGACCGTTCCGCCTCCCATTCGGGATCTTCCGTTGAGGGAGCTGGCTGGGGCTGGTGGTTCTGTCCGGCGGGACTTCCCGGCTGCTGCGGCGTTGTGCCGTGGCTCGTGGGCGGCTTGGAACTGCCGAGCCGGGAGTCGGGGACGCTGCCGACCAGGGCGGTGGGAAACGATCCACCTCAGCGTGGGAAGCGACCGCTGTCGGTGCTCGGGTACGCGCTGAACAGCGCGGTTTCGTCGGTGCGCCTGCCGGGGACTGCCGCAAGGCGAATCTCCAGGTCACCAGCTCCCTCAAGTCGAACCACACGCAACTCAGAAGAGCAGCAGGCCCTCACTGCTGGTGTCCGCGATGACTGGCCGGGACCGGGCGGGGAGGCCGTCAAGGGAGTCGGGGCCGGCCGCGGCGGCCACGGCAGGGGCGGTCTCGGCCAGCCAGGTGCGAAACCGCTCGGTGGCTTCGCGGTAGGGGACTCGTGCCAGGACACGGTGCTCGCCAAAGGGGCAGAAGTCGACGGAGACAGTGAGCAGGCAGGAACGGGGCGCGTTCTGGCTGCCCGTCCAGGACGCGCGCAGCACACCGCAAGGTGTGCGCCCTCGGGGGGCGCGGTGGGTCGGGCGCAGTGAACGGCAGGCTGTGTGGGCGGTCCATGCGGCGAGGTGGGGCAGCGGCAGGGTGGTGCGGGTGCGGCAGCCGGGGCAGCGGTGCCAGTGCTGGAGCCAGTCGGCGGTGTGGGTGTCGAAGAGGTGTGTGTAGTGGCCGGCTACGCGGATGTCGTTGCTGTACAGGTGGTCGGGGCGTTCTTGTGTGTTGCAGGATTGGCAGACGGGGGCGCGGACGTAGCCGTGTTCGTGGCAGTGGTCGAGTACGGCGGCGGGGGCGGTGCGGCAGACTGCGCACGTCCACCCGGCCACTTTGCGGGAGATCCCGGGTTTCCTGCTGAGTGCCGAGTACAGGTGGCCTGCCAGTTCCCCGTTGTACGGGCGCAGTGGCGCGGTTGGGAGGTCGGGGTTCGTCGGTTGCCGGCCGTCGGCGGCTGAGATCTTGCGGGGGCGGGAGGGCGGCTCGGTGACGGTCTTACTTGTCTGGCGGGTCTGTTCTGCTTGCAGCCACCGGGTTTCGGCGTGCCCGGCCGCGTCCAGCAGCCTCACCACGGCACGTGGCAGCCACCATGTCCGCGCCGTCCCGTCGCGGGTTTGCTCTACGAGTGTCCGCCGCCAGTCAATTCCCGCCAGATGGAACGGCCGGCCGTCTTCACGTCGTGCTGCCTGCCCGGGGTCGCCCGGCTCCTGCAGTTCCCGGGTGATGCGCCGGCGCCAATGCAGCGGCGCGTTCTCGTTGTGTTTCTGCTGCGGCGTGCCGCGGAACGGACCGATGCGGACCAGGTCCCGGTGGTCCATCTCGACCGCGTTCAGTTCCGCTGCCGCCTGGCGCACCTCACACTCCGGAACACTCCACTCGCCGCCTCCGGTGTTCACCGTCGTCACCACACGGCCGCCGAGAAGGACGTACCCCGCCCGGGCATGGGCAGGAGAGCAGGTGAACGCCGCAGAAGCCGTCGGTACAGCGCTGCCGGCCGTCAAGCCGACCCACAGCGCGTCCGCAGGACCAAGAGCGATCAGGCTGCCCGTGCGGCCCGGGATGACATGCTCTGGCATCCCAGCAGGCTAACGAACAACACCGACATACTGATAACCGGTACACCCGGCCCGGAACTCACCTGGCGGGTATTGAGCGGGGCCGCGCTTCGGGGCGCTCCGCTTCCTGAGGACGTGTGAGGAACGGGGAGACCGCAGGTGTCGGAAGCCGCAGCTCGGGTGGTGGTAGTCCTGCCTGACGGGCAGGAACTTCGAGGCGCACTGTACGAGCGCCGGAACGCCACCGCGGGCTGGCAGTACCGGGTCGGAATATCGGTCTGGGGAACCGGCGCCAACGGCAGGCTGGAGCCCGTGGAGCAGCGCGTATGGCTGGACGCCGGCCAGGTCCGCCCGATCCCGGGCGGCGACTACAGCACAGTGCCGACCCGGACGGTCGCACCCGCTGGTCTCCCCGCCGGCCAGGAGGCGTGGCCGTGCAACAGCTCCCCCACCGCCCCGGCTATCCAGGGGCAAGCCTGCTCCACGTCATCGGATGCCAGCCCGGCACACCACTCGACCTCGACCAGGCCCTCGACGCACTCCGTCAACCCCGCACCGCCGCCTGCCGGGAATGCGACGCGGCCTCCTCACTCCCAGCAACCAACTAACCTCGGGGCCACCTTCCGCAGGCAGTGTGAGGGACGGACACGGATTTACCTGGATGGTGTCCCGCCGAGTCGCGTAGCCGATCAACGGACCGGGATCCGCACGTCTGGACGGGTACGGTCACGGTCGACAACGCGCTCGCCATCCCCACCGTGTGCCTTCGTGGGCCGAGCCGACCATGAAGATCACCGGCGCCGTCGAACCGGATCCCAAACCGCTTGATCGCCTACACCACATGGCGGGACGTGACCGGGGCCTTGGACAGCATCGCTGCGGCGACCCTGGTCTTCACGGGGCTCCTGGCAGATTTCTGCCCCAAGCGCGGCTCGCGGCACCGCAAACGCCCGCACCCCAGCCACGTCATTCCCAGTCCCGGACGGCTGCGGGACAGCCGACCGCCCACGATACGGGGCGCGGTCTCAAGCCCGTCACCCGCCCGGGTGGAGAACACTGTTCGGCCCCAGTGCGCCGACCGCTACCAGCGCGGCCCGAACAAGCCACGTCGCCGCGACGGCTGCTCGGGGAAGGCGACCTCGAAGTGGAAACCGTCGTCACCAACCGCGCGCCGCAGCGTCCGCAGCACTGTCTCAGGATCATCGTAAGGGCCGTTGACGAAGAAGGGCTTGCCCTCCCGGCCAAAGCCGATCTGGCTGGGGCCGGCAGGCTCTCCGAGCACCACGGCGGCCTCCGTGAACTCCCCCGCGAGCTCCCCCTCGGGTTCGAACCCCAAGCCGCGCGCGTAGGCGGCAGCCCCGAACACCAGGCCACGGGCAAGGTCGGCCGGAACCTGCACATGCCCATCGAAGGCACTGAAGTAGAGCCCCCTATGCCCGGCCAGCCGACTCTCACTCATCGACTCCGGGGCGAGTGCGTTCTTCACCCCCAGACACCACACGTCCAGCAGGAACCCCGCGACCTGCGCCTTCGTGGAGCGCGTACTGTCCGCGGCGACGAGCACCGCGACCAGACCGCGTACCTCTTCCGCATCGGAAGCCCCGGGATCAAGGCCCGCCCACTGCGGCGCACCCTCAAGATCCACACTGCGGCTCCAGCCGGCGTTCACCCAGCAACGCGGCTCGCCGCGACCCAATCCCGAGACCGCCGCCGCGTCATTCAGCACCCCGACAACGTCTCCGGCGCTCATCCCCGTCGCCCTGGCGATCGTCTTCACCGACCGACCCTGCTGATCAAGCAAGCGCACCCGCGCAACAAGAAGCTCATCCACAGCCGCAGCCTACGGCCAACACCAAGCACCCAGACACCGAACGCCGGCAGTCACACCCACCCGAGCGACCCTGCGAGAACCGCGAAAGTCGAGGGCAGAATGGGACGTTCCGATTGCGAGCCTGCACCTCTGCGGTAGCTGCCACATGGCAGACTGCGACATCAGGGCGGGCGTGCAGCACTCCTC
This sequence comes from Streptomyces sp. NPDC051183, assembly GCF_040682455.1. Lineage (NCBI taxonomy): Bacteria > Bacillati > Actinomycetota > Actinomycetes > Kitasatosporales > Streptomycetaceae > Streptomyces > Streptomyces sp. NPDC051183. The sequence continues at coordinate 83,580 of NZ_JBFBBA010000033.1, read as the reverse complement.
TTCCCGCAGCGCCCGGCGAATGCGGCCCCGGCCGTACTGCCTCCCGCTATGGACACCTACGCCCTGCTTGGTCGAGTCGGCCACCTGAGTTGATCGAGTACCGCTCGAACTCAACAAAGAGTCAGGCGCGTACGTCTCGCTGCTGCACTTCCTTGAGGACCGCCGCCACCGTGGCGAAGTCGTTGTCCACGTGAAGCACCGTGTGCCCGTGATGGACCGCTGTCGCACATACCAAGAGGTCAATGGCTCCGGCGGCGCGGTGCTGTGCTCGCTGGGTGAGCTTGTACTGCGCGGTTTCGACCCAGCGCCATGCGCTCTTGGGAACCGGCGAGAGATGGCAGAGATCATCCAGCTCTTCGGCCAACTCGTCCCGGTGGACCGGGCTTGTAGCCGAGTAGAGGAACTCCGCCCTCGTGGGCTCGCAGATATGGAACACGCCGGCAGCGATGTGCCCTTCCCACGACCGCAACGCACCCGGCGTACGGAAGAGATGCCACAGGGCGGACGTGTCGAGGAGGTACGTGATCACTCGAAGGCTGCCCGCCGGGCGCGCTTGGCAGCTGCATGCGCCGCAGCCGCGGCCTCGAACTCGCCCCGCTCGCCCCGCGCGGCCAGTTTCTCGGCAGCCTCCAGCCGCTTGATGCGCGCCACGTAGTCCCGCAGAGCCCCGTTGACCGTCTCTTTCTTCGTCGACGCGCCCATGAGCCGCATCGCCTCGGCCAGCGCCTCGTCATCGAGATCGACCTGGGTCACAGACATACCAGCCAGCCCCTCACCACAAGTCCATGATGTACATAACCATGATACGTCACCAACATTCGCGGTGCCAGCTCATGGCTCGATGCGGACCAGGTGCGGAGGGGGCGATGTCGCGCCGATGTGGCGAGTCGGGTGGAGTGCGACGTCCCCCTCAACGGCCGTGGGGCCGTCCCACGACGCCCTTACGGAGGCTTCGCCACAAAACCCCAGGTCAAAGCCATTCAGGGTTCGTCTTCGATATGCAAAGGCCGGCGTGCGCCACACCTCCACGAGGCGTCCGCCACACGCAAAACGCCCCCACAAAACGCGTTTCCCCAGGTCAGAACGATTCTGCCTGGGGACGCTCGGTGGGGCGGGTGGGACTCGAACCCACGGCCGACGGATTATGAGTCCGCTGCTCTAACCGGCTGAGCTACCGCCCCTTCACGGCGTGGCGCGTACATGTGTGCGCGCCGTCTGCCGCAGCATAGCCGCTCATACGATCTCCTGCTCCGGATGCCTCGCATGATCGGCTTCGCCTGCTCAGAGAGACCGCGCTGAGTGCTGCCCGGTTCCCGGAGCAGGGCAAAAAAGAAAAGGACCCACCTGGGGTCCTCGTTCTTTCTTGCTCCCCCGACTGGACTCGAACCAGTAACCTGCCGATTAACAGTCGGCTGCTCTGCCAATTGAGCTACAGGGGACCGAGCTCCCCCGACTGGACTCGAACCAGTAACCTGCCGATTAACAGTCGGCTGCTCTGCCAATTGAGCTACAGGGGATTGCTGCGGTGCGCCGAACAGCCCACCTCCGGCCTGTGCCGGGGGGCGAGTGCCCGTTGCGAGTCATAGATTAGCGCAAGCAGGGGGGTGCTCCGCCAATCGGTATCGACAGCAGGCCGGGCACCACACGACGAGAGGTGACAGGCATGCGGTACAAGGTCACGTTCGCGGTCGGACTGGCCCTCGGGTACGTGCTCGGGACCCGGGCCGGGCGTGAGCGGTACGAGCAGCTGAAGAAGTCCGCCCGGGAGCTCGCGCAGAACCCCGCGGTGCGCAACGCCGCCGAGACGGCCGGGCAGAGCGGGCGCGAGTTCGCGGGCAAGGCCTTCGCCGCCGTGAGCGACCGGGTCGGCGACGCGGTGCCGGCCTCCCTCGCCGGGCGCGTACGGGGACTGCGCGAGCGGGTCGGCGGCGGCGCGGGCGAGGACGACTGGGGTACGAGCAACACCTGACGGGCGCTTCCGCCGCCTCTGGGCGGCGGAAGTCCGCCGGGCGTGCGGCAGAATTCTCCGCATGGGGATAGTCGCCGGGCTGGACAGCTCTTCCGCCTTCACTCGCATAGTCGTCTGTGACGCCGACACGGGCGCCGTGCTGCGCCAGGGGTACGCACCCCATCCGCAGCCCACCGGCGAGGCCGTCCCCCACGAAACCGATCCACAGGCGTGGCTGCTCTCGCTCGGCGAGGCCGCCGGCGGCGGGCTCCTCGAAGGGGTCCAGGCCATCGGGGTCTCCGCGCAGCAGCACGGCGTGATCCCGCTGGACGCGCAGGGCGGGCTGGTCCGCCCGGCCCTGGTCGGCAACGACAAGCGCGGGCAGGTCGCCGCCGCCGACCTCATCGAGCGGCTCGGCGGCCGCCAGGCCTGGGCCGAGGCCGTGGGCTCCGTCCCGCACTCCGCGCAGCCCGTCGCGAAGCTGGCCTGGCTGGCCCGCGCCGAGCCGGAGTCGGCCCGGCGGGTGGCCGTGGTGATGTCCCCGCACGACTGGCTGGTGTGGCAGCTGCTGGGACGCCCGGCCCGGCGCACCACCGACCGGGGCGGCGCCTCCGGGACGGGGTACTGGTCGACCGCCACCGGCACCTGGCGCCCCGACCTGGTCGAGCTGGCGCTCGGGCACCAGGCGCTGCTGCCCGAGGTGCTCGGCCCGGCCGACGCCGCCGGGACCACGCCCGAGGGGCTGCTGATCTCCGCGGGCACCGGCGAGACCATGGCCGCCGCCCTCGGGCTCGGGCTGGGCCGCGGCGACGCGGTGGTCTCGCTGGGGGCCTCCGGGTCGGTGATGGCCGTGCACCACGAGGCGCTGTCGGAGCCGGGCGGTCTGATCACCTCCCTCGCCGACGCCGGTGGCATGCACCTGCCGGTGGTGAACACCTCCAACGCGGTACGGGCCCTGCGCGGCACCGCCGAGCTGCTGGGGACCGACCTGGAGGGGCTGAGCGCGCTCGCGCTGAAGTCGACGCCGGGCGCGCACGGACTCGTACTCCTGCCGTACCTGGAGGGCGAGCGGACGCCGAACCTGCCGCACACCGCCGGGACCCTGTCCGGGCTGCGGCGGGACTCGATGAAGCCGGAGCACCTGGCCCGGGCGTCCTTCGAGGGCATGCTGTGCGGGCTGGTGGACGCGCTCGACGTGCTGCGCAGCCGCGGGGTGGAGATCCGGCGGGTGTTCCTGCTGGGCGCGGCGGCCGAACTGCCCGCCGTACAGGCCTTCGCGCCGGGGCTGTTCGGCACGCAGGTCGTCGTACCGGCGCCGGCCGACTACGCGGCGCTGGGCGCGGCGCGCCAGGCGGCGTGGGCGCTGGGCGTGGCCCGGGGCACGCTCGCCCCGCACACCCCGCCGGTGTGGCCTGCCCCGGCGGCGCAGGTCTTCGAGCCGGACGAGGAGTTCCCGGCGTGGCAGGGCGTGCGCCAGCAGTACGTCGCGACGCGGGAGCAGATCCACCCGGGCGCGTTCTAGTACCGCGTCGGGCCCCGGCGCCGGGGCGCGTTCTCGGCCCCGGCACCAGGGTCGGCGGAGGCGCCCTAGGGACCGGGCGGGGCGACTACTCCTTTTGACCGGCCTTTGCGAAAAGCGCTGGGGTTCGGGGCTCCTGTTGGCTGAAGATGGGTTGAACCCCTCGATCTTGCCGACCGGAGCCTACGCGTGCTCATACGACTTCTGCGGACCCATCTGGGCCCGTACCGGAAACCCATCGCCGTGCTGGTCCTGCTTCAGCTGCTGCAGACCAGCGCGAGCCTCTACCTGCCCACGCTGAACGCGGACATCATTGACAACGGTGTCGTCAACGGCGACACCGGCTACATCCTGCGCTTCGGCACCCTGATGCTCGGCGTCTCGCTCGTCCAGCTCGTCTGCAACGTCGGCGCCGTCTACTTCGGCGCCCGCACCTCGGCCGCCGTCGGCCGGGACGTCCGGGCCGCCGTCTTCGACCGCGTGCAGAGCTTCTCGGCGCGCGAGCTCGGCCACTTCGGCGCCCCGTCGCTGATCACCCGTACGACGAACGACGTCCAGCAGATCCAGATGCTGGTGCTGATGACCTTCACGCTGATGGTCTCGGCGCCGATCATGTGCGTCGGCGGCATCTTCATGGCGCTCTCGCTCGACGTGAAGCTGTCGAGCGTGCTCCTCGCCGTCGTCCCCGTCCTCGGTGTGTCGGTCGGCGCGATCGTCTTCCGTACGCGGCCGCTGTTCCGGCAGATGCAGGAGCGCCTGGACACCGTGAACCGGGTGCTGCGCGAGCAGATCACCGGCAACCGCGTGATCCGCGCCTTCATCCGCGACGGATACGAGAAGGATCGGTTCCGCGACGCGAACGCCGACCTCACCGGCGTCTCGCTGGCGGCCGGCAAGCTCCTCGCCCTGATGTTCCCCACGGTCATCGTGGTCGTGAACATCTCCAGCGTCGCCGTCATCTGGTTCGGCGCGATGCGCGTCGACAGCGGCGGCATGGAGATCGGCCAGCTGACGGCCTTCCTCGCCTACCTGCTGCAGATCGTCATGTCCGTGATGATGGCCACCTTCATGTTCATGATGGTGCCGCGCGCCGAGGTCTGCGCCGAGCGCGTCCAGGAGGTCCTGGACACCGAGTCGAGCGTGGTCCCGCCCGCCGATCCGGTGCGCGAGCTCTCCCGGCGCGGGCAGCTGGAGCTGCGCGGCGCCGACTTCCGCTATCCGGGCGCCGAGGCCCCGGTGCTGCGCGGGGTGGACCTGGTGGCCCGCCCCGGCGAGACGACCGCGGTGATCGGCTCCACCGGCAGCGGCAAGTCCACGCTGCTGGGCCTGGTCCCCCGGCTGTTCGACGCGACCGGCGGCGAAGTCCTGGTCGACGGGGTCGACGTACGCGGCCTCGACCCGGAGCTGCTCGCGCGGACGGTCGGCATGGTCCCGCAGAAGCCGTACCTCTTCTCCGGGACCGTCGCCTCGAACCTGCGCTACGGGCGCCCCGAGGCCACCGACGAGGAGCTGTGGCACGCCCTGGAGGTGGCCCAGGCCAAGGGCTTCGTCTCCGAGCTGGAGGGCGGGCTCGACGCGCCCGTCTCCCAGGGCGGAACCAATGTCTCCGGCGGACAGCGCCAGCGTCTGGCCATCGCCCGCACGCTCGTGCAGCGCCCGGAGATCTACCTCTTCGACGACTCCTTCTCGGCCCTGGACTACGCGACGGACGCGGCGCTGCGCTCGGCGCTGGCCCGCGAGACCGAGGACGCGACGGTGGTCATCGTGGCCCAGCGGGTGTCGACCATCCGCGACGCCGACCGGATCATCGTCCTCGACGAGGGCCAGGTCGTGGGCGAGGGACGCCACCACGAGCTGATGGCCGGCAATGAGACCTACCGGGAGATCGTGCTCTCCCAGCTGACGGAGGCGGAGGCCGCATGAGCGGGCCCGGAGGACGGATGATGATGGGGCCGGGCCAGCGGTCGCTGGACTTCAAGGGCTCGGGGAAGCGGCTGCTGGGCCAGATCGCCCAGGACCGGGTCAAGATCTGGGGCATGGTCGCCGCCGTCGTCGGCAGCGTCGCCTTCACGGTGATCGGGCCGAAGATCCTCGGCAAGGCCACCGACCTCGTCTTCGCGGGGATCGTGGGCCGCCAGATGCAGGCGGGGACCACGAAGGAGCAGGCGCTCCAGGGGCTGCGTGACCGGGGCGAGGGCGGGATGGCGGACATGCTGTCCGGCACCGACTTCACCCCCGGCAAGGGCATCGACTTCGGTGCCGTCGGGATCGTGGCGATCTGGGCGCTCGTCGTCTTCACCCTGGCGGGCCTGCTGATGCTGGTCGCGACGCGGCTGTCGAACCACGTCATGAACGGCACCGTGTACCGGATGCGCGAGGAGCTGCAGGCGAAGCTTTCGCGGCTGCCGCTGTCCTACTTCGACGGGCAGAAGCGCGGCGAGGTGCTCAGCCGGGCCACGAACGACATCGACAACATCGGGCAGACGCTCCAGCAGACGATGGGCCAGCTGCTCAACTCGCTGCTGACGATCGTCGGCGTGCTGGCGATGATGTTCTGGATCTCGCCGCTGCTGGCGCTGGTCGCGCTGGTGTCCGTACCGGTCTCGATCTACGTCGCGGCGAAGATCGGCAAGAAGTCGCAGCCGCAGTTCGTGGCGCAGTGGAAGTCCACGGGCGCGCTCAACGCGCACGTGGAGGAGATGTACTCGGGCCACACGCTGGTCAAGGTCTTCGGGCGGCAGAAGGAGTCCGCGGCCCTCTTCGCCGAGCAGAACGAGGCGCTGTTCCGGGCCTCGTTCAAGGCGCAGCTGGTCAGCGGCATCATGCAGCCGGTGATGCTGTTCATCTCGAACATCAACTACGTGCTGATCGCGGTCGTCGGCGGGCTCCGGGTCGCCTCGGGCACCCTGTCGATCGGTGACGTGCAGGCCTTCATCCAGTACTCGCGCCAGTTCTCGATGCCGCTGACGCAGGTCGCGTCGATGGCGAACCTGGTGCAGTCGGGCGTCGCCTCGGCCGAGCGGGTCTACGAGCTGCTGGACGCGGAGGAGCAGCAGCCGGACGCCGAGGTTCCGGAGCGTCCGCAGGAGCTGCTCGGGCAGGTCACCTTCGAGAAGGTCGCGTTCCGCTACGAGCCGGACAAGCGGCTGATCGAGGACCTCTCGCTCACCGTCAAGCCCGGCAACACGGTCGCGATCGTCGGCCCCACGGGCGCCGGCAAGACCACGCTGGTCAACCTCCTCATGCGGTTCTACGAGGTCACGGGCGGCCGCATCGCCCTCGACGGGGTGGACATCGCGAAGATGACCCGCGAGGAGCTGCGCGGCAGCATCGGCATGGTCCTCCAGGACACCTGGCTGTTCGGCGGCACGATCGCCGAGAACATCGCCTACGGTGCCTCGCGGGAGGTCACGCGCGCCGAGATCGAGGGGGCGGCGCGGGCCGCGCACGCGGACCGCTTCATCCGCACCCTGCCGGACGGCTACGACACCGTGCTGGACGACGAGGGCGCGGGCGTCAGCGCCGGCGAGAAGCAGCTGATCACCATCGCCCGGGCGTTCCTGTCGGACCCGGTGATCCTGGTGCTCGACGAGGCGACGAGCTCGGTGGACACCCGTACCGAGGTGCTGATCCAGAAGGCGATGGCGCGCCTCGCGCACGGCCGTACGTCCTTCGTGATCGCGCACCGGCTGTCCACGATCCGCGACGCGGACCTGATCCTGGTGATGGAGAACGGTTCGATCGTGGAGCAGGGCACGCACGAGGGGCTGCTGGACTCGGACGGCGCGTACGCGCGGCTGTACGCGGCGCAGTTCGCGCAGGCGGTCGCCGAGGTCGACTGACCGGTCGGGTCGCGTCGGGTCGCGTCAGGTCGCGTCAATGCGGGGGTGCCCTCAGGCGGGGGCACCCCTTCCCGTTTCCGTCTCAGTCGAGATAGCCCCGCAGCTGGTCGGCGAAGGCGTGGTCGCGCAGCTTGTTGAGGGTCTTGGACTCGATCTGGCGGATCCGTTCGCGGGTCACGCCGAAGATCCGCCCGATCTCCTCCAGGGTGCGCGGCCGCCCGTCTGCGAGCCCGTACCGCAGCTGGACGACCTTGCGCTCGCGCTCGCCGAGGGTGGACAGGACGGCTTCCAGGTGCTCGCGCAGCAGGAAGAACGCGGCCGACTCCACGGGTGAGGCGGCGTCCCCGTCCTCGATCAGGTCCCCGAGCGCCACGTCGTCCTCCTCGCCGACCGGCGCGTGGAGCGAGACCGGTTCCTGGGCGAGGCGCAGCACTTCGAGGACCCGCTCGGGGGTCAGTTCCAGGTGGACCGCGACTTCCTCGGCGGTGGGCTCGTACCCGCGCTCCTGGAGCATGCGGCGCTGGACGCGGACGACGCGGTTGATCAGTTCGACGACATGGACCGGCACGCGGATGGTCCGGGCCTGGTCGGCGAGGGCCCGGGACATGGCCTGGCGGATCCACCAGGTGGCGTAGGTGGAGAACTTGTAGCCGCGGGCGTAGTCGAACTTCTCAACGGCCCGGATGAGGCCGAGGTTCCCCTCCTGGACGAGGTCCAGCATGGTGAGTCCGCGGCCGACGTAGCGCTTCGCGACGGAGACGACGAGCCTCAGGTTCGACTCGATGAGGCGGCGCTTGGCCATCCGGCCCATGACGACGAGCTTGTCGAGGTCGAGGGTGAGCTGGAGGTCGAGGGCGGCGCCGCTGCCGAGCTTCTCCTCGGCGAACAGGCCGGCTTCCACGCGCCGCGCGAGCTCGACCTCCTCGACGGCGGTGAGGAGCGGGATCCTGCCTATCTCGCGCAGGTACTGCCGGAACAGGTCGGCGGAGGGTCCCGCGCCGCCCGTCCCCTCGGTACCGCGTTTTCGCTGCGGCGGCACCTGCTGCTCGATCAACTCCAGGACCTCGGGCTCCTCGTCCACGGCATCGGCCTCTGCCTCGGGCTCTTCGGCCGTGGCGGCGTCGGCGGGCGGGCTCGCGTTGACGGTCAGGATCTGGGTCTGCACGGGGGCGACCTCCAGGGCTCCGAGGACGGGGGCACCGCACCTCAGTGTGGGGTACGACACATCGCTGCCACGAGGGGCGTGCGAGCACTTTCTGAGTCCGCAGTGTGACCGGATGGTTACCCCCCGGCGAGAACCCCGATGCGGATCGGACGCATGTCCGAGAAGATCAATGCCATGTCCGACTACGAAACCCACGTCACGGTGCGCTGCCCCGACCCCGCTGAGCTGGCGCGGCTCGAAGCGTGGGCCGGCGGGCGGGAGTTGAAGGTCACGCACATCGTGCTGGCCCGGGGCCGGATGGTGTCGCAGCCGATGCTGACCCTGCCGGACCGCACGGGGCACGAGGCACTGGTGCCGTCGCTGCGGGCGGCGGGCTTCGACCCGGTCCGGGTCAAGGTGGAGACCGTGCCCTGGACGACGGTGCCGCCGGGCCCGGGCGGCGGCTACTTCGAGCACCACCTCAAGCTGCGGCTCCCGGCCGCCTGGGACCGCCCGGCGCTGGAGTCCCTGGTCGCCCCGCACGGGGCGCACCTGTCGTGGAACGCCCGCCGCGTCCTGCCCGGGGCCCGGCACGAGCGCTTCGTCACCCAGCGCTGCCGCGGCACGGCCGCGCGGGCGGCGGCCGCGTGCGACGCGCTGGTCGCGGCGCTGGCGGGAGACGGGTACGAAATCCGCTCGGAGGAGCGGGAGTTCGTGCTGTACGACAGTGACCTGTCGGTGGACGACGGGTGGATCGAGGAGGAGAGGGGCGGATGAGCAACGCCAACGAGCCGTGGAAGCCGTCGATCCCGGGCGGACCGGACGACATCGGCGAGCCGTCGGATGAGCGGCGCCGCCGGGAGACGGGGCTGCCGTACACGCTCACGGCGGGGGTGGGTGAAGCGGCCGTCCGGCACCGGGTGTTCGATCCCGCCCTCAAACACTTCAACGATGCCTACCGGCCCACGGACGGCGTCGTCGCCGACCCGGCGGTGCGCGCCCGCTGGCAGGCGATGCGGCGTACCGCCCTGGAGCTGGCCCTGGCGGGGGTGGCTTCTTCCGGCTGGGCCGAGTCGCTGGTGCTGCGCGGCAGCATGCTGATGGCGAGCTGGTACGGGGCGGTGGCCCGCGAGCCGCACGACCTGGACTTCGTTGTCGTGCCGCAGGACTGGCGGATCGAGGAGCCCAGGACCCGCAGCATGCTGGACGCGGTCGCGGTCGCCGCGGAACGGGCCGCCGCGGAGCATGGCGGGCTGGTGATGCCGGCCTCGGAGGTGGTCTCGGAGTACATCTGGACCTACGAGCGGGTTCCGGGCCACCGGCTGGTGATCCCGTGGTCCGCACCGGGGCTGCCCGGTGGCCAGGTGCAGATGGACTTCGTCTTCCACGAAGGTCTGCCGGCCGCGCCGGAAAGGACCCGGGTCGCCGGGGCAGAACTGCACGGCGCGACGAAGGAGCTCTCCCTGGCGTGGAAGCTGCTGTGGCTGGCGACCGATTTGTACCCCCAGGGCAAGGACCTGTACGACGCCGTGCTGCTCGCCGAGGACTGTGTCCTGCCGTACCCGCTACTGGAGACGGTGTTCCGCCTCTCCGGCGAATGGGACGGCGGCGGGGGTCTCGACCCGATCACCCTGGACACCTTCGGATCGATCGAGAGGGTGGACTGGGCGAACTTCGCGAAGGAGTACCCGGCCGTCGACCCCGACGGCGCCTACACGCGGCGCCTGGTCGCGGCGCTGGGGCCCACCTTCGCCGGGCCGGGGCAGGCCTAGGCCGGTTCCACTCGGACCGCGCAGACCTTGAACTCCGGCATCCGCGAGACGGGGTCCAGGGCCGGGTTGGTGAGGGAGTTGGCGCGGCCCTCGCCCGGCCAGTGGAACGGCATGAAGACCGTGTCCGCGCGGATCGTGTCCGTGATGCGGGCCGGGGCGACGGCGCGGCCGCGGCGGGAGGTCACCGCGAGCGGCTCGCCCTCGACCGCGCCGATACGGGCCGCGAGGCGCGGGTGGAGCTCCACGAACGGGCCGGGCGCGGCCTCGTTGAGCTCCTCGACGCGCCTGGTCTGCGCGCCCGACTGGTACTGGGCGACGACCCGGCCGGTGGTGAGCAGGAGCGGGTACTGCGCGTCCGGGACCTCGGCGGCGTCGCGGTGGCAGGCGGCGCTGAAACGGGCCCGGCCGTCCTCCGTGGCGAAGGCTTCGAGGAAGAGCCGCCGGGTGCCCGAGGAGCCCTCCGGGCAGGGCCAGAAGACGCCCTGCTCGGCCTCGATGCGGGCGTAGGAGATCCCGGAGTAGTCCGCCGGGCCGCCGGCCGAGGCGCGCCGCAGTTCCTCGAAGACCTCCTCGGGGGCGGTCGGGAAGCCCTTCTCGACGCCCAGCCGCGCCGCGAGGCCGTGCAGGACGTCCAGGTCGCTGCGCACCCCCGGCGGCGGGGACAGGGCCCGGCGGCGCAGCAGGACGCGTCCCTCCAGGTTGGTGGTGGTGCCGGTCTCCTCCGCCCACTGGGTGACCGGCAGGACCACGTCGGCGAGGGCCGCCGTCTCCGAGAGGACCACGTCGGCGACCGCGAGGAAGTCCAGCGAGCGGATGCGGTCCTCGATGTGCCCGGCGCGCGGGGCGGAGACCACCGGGTTGGAGCCCATCAGGAGCAGGGCCTTCACGTCGGTGCCGAGCGCGTCGAGGAGTTCGTACGCGCTGCGGCCCGGGCCGGGGAGGGTGTCGGGGTCGACGCCCCAGACCCCGGCGACGTGGGCCCGCGCCGCCGGGTCGGTGAGTTTGCGGTAGCCGGGGAGCTGGTCGGCCTTCTGGCCGTGTTCGCGTCCGCCCTGGCCGTTGCCCTGGCCGGTGAGGCACCCGTATCCGGAGAACGGCCGGCCGGCGCGGCCGGTGGCGAGGCAGAGGTTGATCCAGGCTCCGACGGTGTCGGTGCCTTTGGACTGCTGCTCGGGGCCGCGGGCGGTGAGGACCATCGCGGAGGAGGGCGCGCAGAACATCTCCACCGCCTCGCGGAGCTTGGGCACGGGGATTCCGGTGATCCGCTCCACCAGCTCCGGCCAGTGCGTCATGGCGGCCGCCCGGGCCTCCTCCCAGCCGGTGGTGCGCTCGGCGATGAACTCCTCGTCCGTGTGCCCCTGGGCCACCACCAGGTGCAGCAGGCCCAGGGCAAGCGCGAGGTCGGTGCCCGGGCGGGGGGCGAGGTGCAGGTCAGCCTGCTCGGCGGTCCGCGTGCGGCGCGGGTCCACCACGATCAACGTTCCGCCGTTCTCGCGGAGTTCCCGGAAGAAGCGCAGGGCGGGAGGCATGGTCTCGGCGAGGTTGGAGCCGACGAGGATCACGCAGCCGGTCCGGGGGATGTCCTCCAGCGGGAAGGGGAGCCCCCGGTCGAGCCCGAAGGCCCGCTGGTGCGCGGCGGCCGCCGATGACATGCAGAAGCGGCCGTTGTAGTCGATCTGCGAGGTCCGCAGGGCGACCCGGGCGAACTTTCCGAGGGCGTACGCCTTCTCGTTGGTCAGCCCTCCCCCGCCGAACACCCCGACCGCGTCCGGTCCGTGCGACCGCCGCGTACGGGTGAGCCCCTCGGCGACGGCGTCGAGCGCCTCCTCCCAGGTGGCCGGCTCCAGCCGCCCTGCGTGGGTGCGGACGAGCGGCTCGGTCAGGCGTACCCGGGAGGAGAGCACGGCGGGGGCGGTGCGGCCCTTACCGCACAGCGCGCCCCGGTTCACGGGGAAGTCCCGCTCCTCCACCGTCACTCCCCGGCCGCCCGGCTCTGGGCGGAGGTTCATGCCGCACTGCAGCGCGCAGTACGGGCAGTGCGTGGCGGTGGTGGCAGATTCCGGGGTGTGCATGACGCCAGCGTGCGTCGCCGGTGTTACGACGGCCGCCGCCCCGCGTTACGACTCGGGGTTCTCGACCTCAGCGCGCCCCGCCGCCCCCGGTGAGGCGGCCGGGCGGGCACGGGCTACTGGCCTGTGAGGTGCGCGGCCGTCAGGCCGGCGGTCCAGCCGCCGTCCACCGCGAGCTCGGCGCCCGTCATGTATGCGGCGGCGTCGGAGAGGAGGAAGGCGACCGCCGCCGCGACCTCCTCGGGCAGGCCCACGCGGCCCATCGGGGCGCCGGGGTAGTTGCCCTCGCCGGCCCGGATGCCGATCGGGGCGGTCATCGGGGTGAGCGTCATGCCGGGGTGGACGGAATTGACGCGGATCCGGGCCTCGGCGAGTTCGACCGCGCCGATCTTGGACAGGCCGCGCACGCCCCACTTGGAGGCGCCGTATCCGGCGGTGAGCGCGAAGCCGGTCAGCCCGGCGGCGGAGGAGATGTTGACGATGGAGCCGCCGCCGTTCGCGCGCAGCAGCGGGATCGCGGTCTTGATGCCGATGAACACGCCGACGAGGTTCGTCTCGACGACCCGGCGGAAGTACTCGACGCTCTCGTGCTCCAGGAGCTGACCGGTGGCGATGCCGGCGTTGTTGACCAGGCCGTCGATCCGGCCGAACTCGGCGACGGCGTGGTCGAGGGCGGCCTGCCAGTCGGCCTCGCTGGTCACGTCGTGCCGCAGGAAGCGGGCCGCGCCGCCCAGCTTCGCGGCGGTCTCGGCGCCCTCCGCCTCCAGCACGTCGGTGATCAGCACCCGGCCGCCGCCGTCGACCACGGCCCGCGCGGCCGCGGCGCCCAGGCCGCGGGCGCCGCCGGTGATGACGACGGTCTTGCCGCTCAGGTCCACAACGGCCACGGTTCACACCCCATCGGTATATGACTGATCGGCATAGGCTGAACGCGGCGTCAGTCTGCCAGAGCGGCCAGCGCCCGCGACACCCCTTCCTCCTTGGGCCCGAGGAACCGCGGCTGCGGCTTGAAGGCCGCGTCCAGCGCCGCCTTGCCGGACGCGAAGACCTCGCGGGCGCCGCCGTAGTACCAGGTCGCGTCGTGTACGTCGGCCACCCCGACCCCGTAGGAGTCCAGGCCCGCGGACTGGCACAGGGCGACGGCCCGGCGGATGTGGAAGCCCTGGCTGATCAGCACCGCGCGCCGCACCCCGAAGATCTCCCGGGCCCGGACGCAGGAGTCCCAGGTGTCGAAGCCGGCGAAGTCGCTGACGATCCGCCCGTCCGGCACCCCGTGCTCCGTCAGGTACGCGCGCATCGCGTCGGGCTCGTCGTACTCGGTACGGCTGTTGTCACCGGTGACCAGCACCACCTTGACCTTGCCGGCGCGGTACAGCTCGACGGCGGCGTCGAGCCGGTCGGCCAGGTAGGGCGTGGGCCGGCCGTTCCACAGGCCCGCGCCGAAGACCACGGCCACCTCGGCGGCGGGCGCGTCGGCCGTGGTGCGCAGTCGCGGGGCGGCCGCCGCGTGCGTCCACGCCGAGGGGAGCAGCGCCAGCACGCAGCACGCCATCACGGCCTGCACGGCGCGGCGCCGGGCCCGGACGGTGCCCGGGAACGAGAGCCGTAGCGGCACCGGCAGTCGCAGTCGCAGCAGGGCCCGTGCCCCGCTCGCGGTCCCGTTCGGGCGCGCTCCGAAGCTCGGTCTGCGCATGGCGGTTCCCCCTGGTCGTACGTGCGGTGCCGGGCGCCGCGTCCCGGCCAGCGCCCCGCAGGTCAGGACGCCGACCGGGCGCACGCGGTTTCAGCCGCCGGTCGCGCGCCGGTCGCGCGCCCGTCACCGCGGCCGCGCGCACCCCCGGCGCCCCGCTCCGGTGAGGAGGTGGAAAACACCCGTCACCCCGGCGCAACGCCCACGCAACCTGCGCCCCGCAGGATCGGTTCATGACGGAGCCGGTGCACCCTCCCGAGTCCCTGCCCCTCCCGCTTCCCCCCGCCACCACCGCGGAGCTGCTGTCGCGGATCACCGCCCAACTCGGCACGCAGCTCAGCGGTCTGCGCCCGCCCCGGTCACGGCCCCGAGAGCACGGAGTCCCCGCATGCAGCCCACCCTCGTCGCCGTGGCCCACGGCAGCCGCGACCCCCGCGCACTCGACACCGCCCTCGCGCTCCTGGAGAGGGTCCGCGAGCTCCGCCCGCGCCTCGACGTCCGGCTCGGGCACATAGAGCTGAACCGGCCGCTGCTCGGCGACACCCTGCGGGAAACCACCGGCTCGGCCGTCCTCGTACCGCTGCTCCTGGGGCGCGGCACCCACGTCAAGCGCGACCTCCCGGCCGCCGCCGCCCGCGCACGGCACCTGCGCACCCGCATCGCCGCCCCGCTCGGGCCGCACCCGCTGCTCGTCGAGGCCCTGTACGAGCGGCTCCTGGCGGCCGGCTGGACCCCGGGCACGGCTGTCGTACTGGCCGCCGCCGGGTCCCGCGACCCCGACTCCGCCGCCGACACCGGCCGCACCGCCGCCCAGCTCGGCGAGCGCCTCGGCGGGGTGCCCGTCGTACCGGCCTACGCCTCCGCGGCCCCCGCCGTGCCCGAGGCCCTGCGCGCGCTCGCCGCCCGGGGCCACCACCGGATCGCGGTCGCCTCGTACTTCACCGCGCCGGGCCGGTTCGCCGCCCAGTGCGCGGCCGCCGCGCCCGGCCCGGCCGCCGCGCCGCTGGGCGCCCACCCGGCGCTGGCCCGGCTGCTCGTACAGCGCTACGAAGAGGCGCTCGCCCACCCGGGCCACCCGCTGGAACTGGCCACCGCCTCCCTCGCGTAAAGACCGCGTTGGTTCGGATTGCTCGGATTGTCGGTGTCTCCGGTTAACGTCTGAGCATGGAAGGCACAGCGCACGCCCCCGCATCCGACCACGCACCCGAGGCCTACGCCCCGGCCGACACCGAGCGCTGGGCCGCGGAGCCCGACAAACGGCCCGGCCGCACCGCCTTCCAGCGCGACCGCGCCCGCGTGCTGCACTCCGCCTCGCTGCGCAGGCTCGCCGGGAAGACCCAGGTCGTCACCCCCGGCACCCGGTCGTACGACTGGGACGCGAGCCCGCGTACGCGGCTCACGCACTCCCTGGAGTGCGCGCAGGTCGGCCGCGAGCTCGGCGCCGCCCTCGGCTGCGACCCCGACCTGGTCGAGGCCGCCTGCCTCTCGCACGACATGGGCCACCCACCGTTCGGGCACAACGGCGAGGAAGCGCTCAACGAATTCGCCAAGGACTGCGGGGGCTTCGAGGGCAACGCCCAGTCGCTGCGGCTGCTGACCCGGCTGGAGCCCAAGCGGTTCGTGCCGGACCCGGCGAGCGGCACCCTCGTCAGCGTCGGCCTGAACCTGACCCGGGCCAGTCTGGACGCGGCCACCAAGTACCCCTGGGCCCGCGGCGACCACCCCACCGACCCCGGTTCGGTGAAGTTCGGCGCGTACGACGACGACCTGCCGGTCTTCGAGTGGCTGCGCCGCGGCGCACCGGCGGACCGCAAGTGCTTCGAGGCCCAGGTCATGGACTGGGCCGACGACGTCGCGTACTCCGTCCACGACTTCGAGGACGGCCTGCACGCGGGCCACCTCGACCCGAACCTGCTCTTCGCCGAGCCCGAGCGCACCGCCATCTGGCAGGTCGCCATCGGCCGCTACGTGCCCGCCGACACCGAGCCCGAGGAGCTCCGCGAGGCACTGGACCGGCTGATGGAGCAGGAGTGGTGGCCGCACGGGTACGACGGTTCGGCCGTGGCCCAGGCCCGGCTGAAGGACGCCACGAGCCAGCTGATCGGCCACTTCTGCCTGGCCGCCGAGGGCGCCACCCGCGAGGCGTACGGCTCCGGCCGCCTCACCCGGTACGCGGCCGAGCTGGTGGTCCCGCGCGAGGCGCGCAACGAGTGCGCGGTCCTCAAGGCGGTCGCCGACCTGTACGTCATGCAGCGCGACGAGCAGGAGCGGCTGCGCGCCGACCAGCGCATCGTCCTGGCCGAACTCGCGGAGGCGCTCCTGGCCCGCGCCCCCGAGGGCCTGGACCCGCAGTTCCGGGCGATCTTCGATGCCGCGCCGGACGACAAGGCCCGCAAACGCGCGGTCATCGACCAGATCGCGGCCCTCACCGACGCCTCCGCGCGCTCCTTGCACGCACGCCTCATGCTGCGCACGCGACGCGCCGAAGGGTGAGCTGATCGGGCCACTCCCCCTTCACGCGGCAGGCTCAGTGCGGGACGCTCGCATGTGGTCGCATGTGGCGGAGAGGTTATGAGGAGGCATCAGGTGGTCGACGCACACCGGACATTCGTCATCGTCGGCGCAGGGCTCGCCGGGGCAAAGGCGGCCGAAACGCTGAGGTCGGAGGGGTTCACGGGGCGGGTGATCCTGATCGGCGACGAGCGCGACCATCCCTACGAGCGGCCCCCGCTGTCCAAGGGCTACCTGACGGGGAAGGAGGAGCGCGACAGCGTCTTCGTGCACGAGGCGTCCTGGTACGCGCGCTCCGACATCGAGCTGCACCTCGGCCAGCCTGCGGTCCAGCTGGACCGGGAGGCCAAGAAGGTGGTCCTCGGCGACGGCACGGCGCTGCACTACGACAAGCTGCTGCTGGCCACCGGCGCCGAGCCGCGGCGTCTCGACATCCCCGGCACGGACCTGGTCGGGGTGCACCACCTGCGCCGCCTCGCGCACGCCGAGCGGCTGCGCAAGGCGCTGGCGGGCCTGGGCCGGGACAACGGCCACCTGCTGATCGCGGGCGCCGGCTGGATCGGCCTGGAGGTCGCCGCGGCGGCCCGCGGGTACGGGGCCGAGGTCACCGTGGTCGAGCCGGAGGCCACTCCGCTGCACGCGGTGCTGGGTCCGGAGGTCGGCCGGCTGTTCGGGGACCTGCACACCGAGCACGGGGTGCGCTTCCACTTCGGGTCCCGGCTCACCGAGATCGTCGGGCACGACGGCATGGTGCTGGCCGCCCGTACCGACGACGGCGAGGAGCACCCGGCGCACGCCGTCCTCGCGGCGATCGGCGCCGCGCCGCGGACCGCGCTCGCCGAGACCTCCGGGCTCGCCCTGGTGGACCGGCAGCACGGCGGCGGCATCGCCGTGGACGAGTCGCTGCGCACCTCCGACCCGGACGTGTTCGCCGTCGGGGACGTGGCCGCCGCCCACCACCCGATGCTCGGGACGCGGCTGCGGGTCGAGCACTGGGCCAACGCGCTCAACGGCGGCCCGGCCGCGGCGCGGGCGATGCTGGGCCAGGGGGTCAGCTACGACCGGGTGCCGTACTTCTTCTCCGACCAGTACGACGTGGGCCTGGAGTACTCGGGGTACGCCCCGCCGGGCGGCTACGACCAGGTCCTGATCCGCGGCGACGTGGCCAAGCGGGAGTTCATCGCCTTCTGGCTCTCGGACGGGAGGGTGCTGGCCGGGATGAACGTCAATGTGTGGGACGTCACCGAACACATCCAGGCCTTGATCAGGTCGAAGGCGGCGGTCAACCGCGAGGCGCTGGCGGACCCGTCGGTTCCGCTGGCCTCGCTGGTTCCGGCGGAGGGGGCCTGACAGGTTTGTCGGTGTCCGGCCGTAGACTTCACGGGTGGCAGGACGGATCAACGAAGACGACGTGAAGGCGGTACGGGACGCGGTCCCGATCGACGCCGTGGTCTCCGACTACCTCCAGCTGCGCAATGCGGGCGGCGGCAACCTCAAGGGCCTGTGCCCCTTCCATGACGAGAAGTCCCCGTCCTTCCAGGTCAGCCCCAGCAAGGGTCTCTACCACTGCTTCGGCTGCCAGGCGGGCGGGGACACCCTCGACTTCATCATGAAGATCGACCACCTCTCCTTCTCGGAGGCGGTGGAGCGCCTGGCGGGCCAGGCCGGCATCACCCTGCGGTACGAGGAGGGCGGCTACACCGCCGGCACCAGCGGCCGCGGCGAGCGCATCCGGCTGGTCGAGGCGCACAAGGCCGCCGCCCAGTTCTACGTGGACCAGCTCGACGGCCCCGAGGCCGAGATCGGCCGCAAGTTCCTGGCCGAGCGCGGCTTCGACCAGGCCGCGGCCGCCCACTTCAGCGTCGGTTACAGCCCGGCCGGCTGGGACCACCTGACCCGCTTCCTGCGCGGCAAGGGCTTCAGCGACAAGGAGCTGATCACCTCCGGGCTCGCCCAGGACAGCCGCAGCGGCAAGCCCATCGACCGCTTCCGCGGCCGGCTGATGTGGCCGATCCGCGACATCAGCGGCGAGGTGGTCGGCTTCGGCGCGCGCAAGCTGCGCGACGACGACAACGGCCCCAAGTACCTGAACACGCCCGAGACGGCGATCTACAAGAAGTCCCAGGTGCTGTACGGCATCGACCTGGCGAAGAAGGAGATCGCGAAGACCTCGCGGGCGGTCGTGGTCGAGGGCTACACCGACGTGATGGCCTGCCACATGGCCGGGGTCACCACCGCGATCGCCACCTGTGGCACCGCCTTCGGCGGGGACCACATCAAGATCCTGCGCCGGCTGCTGATGGACAACGCCACCGCCGAGGTGATCTTCACCTTCGACGGGGACGCCGCCGGGCAGAAGGCGGCGCTGCGCGCCTTCGAGGACGACCAGAAGTTCGCCGCCGAGACCTCCATCACCATCGCGCCCGGCGGCATGGACCCGTGCGATCTGCGCCTGGCGCAGGGGGACGCGGCCGTCGCCGGACTGGTGGAGGCCCGCACCCCGCTGTTCGAGTTCGCCCTGCGGCACATCGTGGCCCGGCACAACCTGGAGAACCCGGCGGGGCGGGCGGCCGCGCTCGACGAGGCGGCCCCGGTCGTCGCCAACATCAAGAACATCGCGATCCAGCACGAGTCGGCGGTCCAGCTGGCGGGCATGCTCGGCATCCGCGACGAGCAGTTCGTCGTCAAGCGGGTGGCGCAGCTGGCGCGCTGGGCCCGCGAGCGCGGCGGCCAGCCGCAGCAGCAGGGCAGGGGCGGCGGGGCCGGCGGCCGGTCCTACGAGGCCGCCGCCGCGCCCGCCGCGCAGCCCGCCGGCGGCCCCGCGCTGAATCTGCGCAGCCCGGCCCACCGCACGGAGCGCGAGCTGCTGAAGCTGGCCCTCCAGCGCCCGGCCCTGGTCTCCCCCGCCTTCGACGCGTACGGGGCGGACGAGTTCACCGCCCCGCCGTACGCCGCCGTGCGCCAGGCCGTCCAGGACGCGGGCGGCGCCTCGCTCGGCACCGAGGACTATCTGGCGCGCGTCCGTGAGGCCGCCCCGAACGACACCGTCCGCGCGCTCGTCACGGAGCTGGCGGTCGAGGCCATCCACGCGAAGACGGTGGACGAGATCTATGCGGGGGTCCAGCTGGTCCAGGTCCGCCTGCGCGCCGTCGACCGCCGGGTCCACGAGATCCAGGGCACCATGTCCCGGCTGGGCCCGCAGGCCCCTCCGGAGCAGCTGGCCGCGGTCCAGGAGGAGCTGTGGGTCCTCCAGCAGTACGGGCAGCGCCTGCGCAACCGCGGGGCCGAGGGGCTCTAGAGCCGGTCGGACCGGTCGACCCGGCCGAGCCGCTTGTGCCAGTCGCCGCCCGGTATCTCGGTGCCCGACTCCGCCAGCCGGCGGGCCAGCGGCGCCGCCGCCAGGTAGACCCAGGCCCGCACGGCCGTGCCGTCGGGCCGCAGCGCCTCGCGGGCGGTCCGGTCGTAGACGTTGCCCGGGCGGCCCGGGCCCCGGTACTCCTCCAGCAGGTCGAGCGCGGCCAGCAGCTCCCCGTAGGCCTCCGGCGCCGCGGTGATCAGCTCCCCGACGACGGCCGAGCCGGGCCGGTCCACCGCGTACGGGTATCCGGGTCCGTCGTAGAGCACCGCGTCAGGGAGGCGGGCGGGCTCCTCCGAGGCGGTACGGCCGCGCAGGAACAGGTCGTGGTTGACCTCGCCCGGGCGCAGCGTCCCGTAGACGAAGAACGGCAGCGGCGCGGACGGATCGTACGGCCGGACGACCGATGTCATGGGGCCCTCCCTCGGATAGGGCGAAGCAGTCGGCGGACCCGGCCGAAAGTACCGAATCCGCCTTCGATCTCCACCGTACGCACCCCTGTTACACAACCTCCCGGTACCCGTGACCCGGGGCGTCTACCGTCGGTCGTCTCTGCTCCCGGCCCCTCGGTTCTGTCTCCATGACGCATTCGTCCCGCCGTTTCACCGCCGCCCTGCTGTGCGCCTGCGCGCTCGCCGCCGGCGGCTGCGCCGCACCCGGCGGGCTGGTCAAGGGCACCCGGGTCGCCCCGGTGTCGGTCCAGCCGCACCCCGAGTCGCTGTGGCCCGCCTGGACCGATACGCCCGGCGCCGCGGTGGGGGGCCGGGCGGCTCCGCCCAAGCCCCTCAAGGGCGCACCCGAGGTGGGGCCGGACGGTCTCAAGGTGGTCGACGCGATGGAGGTGCTGCGGGCCGACCCGCAGATGGCGCAGCTCGCGAAGAAGGGCCCGATCACCGGTCCGGGGCGGGCCGGCATCCGGCCGTTCGTCTACCGGGACCTGACCGGGGACGGGAAGCCGGAGCTGATCGTCGCCGTCGACGCGGCGACCGGCCGCACCGCGCTGAGCGTCTACTCCGTGGTCAACGGCAAGATCGTCGCCATCCTCTTCACGATCGGCCGGCAGATGGCCATCGAGGCCGTCGGCACGGACCTGCTGGTGCGCACCGCCTCCGACGACGGCGCCGAGCAGGCCGTGCGCTACCACTGGGGCGGCGACCGCATGACGGTGGTCAACGACGAGAAGCGGTTCCTCGCCTCCGGTCCCGGCTGCGACGCCAAGGGGAGCCCGGCTCACCGCTGCTCTCCCGGGGAAGGGCCGAACTCGCCGTGAGGTCCGTCCTGATCCGCTGCCGGGACCTCCTGCGGACCCTCGGCCTGCGCTGGAAGATCTCCATCCTGCTCGCCCTCGGCTGCTCGCTCGTCGCGGTCGCCATCGGCCTGCTGATCCACGAGGCACGCGCCCGTCAGATCGGGGAGGCCGCGCGCGAGAGCGCCACGAGCCAGCTGACCCGGGTGCGCCAGGTGTACGAGCTGACCGGCCGGCTCGACCCCGACAAGGTCGGTGAGGCTGACGCCCGGATCGACTCCAAGGAACTGCCCGACTCGCTACGGGCGGCGGCCCTCGACGGGAGGCGCACGACCTTTCTGGACATGAACGGCCCGGAGCCGATGGTCTGGGCCGCCCGGCCGCTCGGCGGCGACCACGTGTTGTCCGTACGGCATTCCCTGGCGGCCCAGCGTGACGAGCTCGCCGAGCTGGACCGGCAGCTGGTGGCGTACGGGGCCCTGATCGTGGCGCTCGCGGCGGCGGGCGGGGCGGTGCTGGCCAGCCGGCTGAGCAGGGAACTGCGCACGGCGGCCGAGACGGCCCGCCGGATCAGCGCGGGCGAACTGGACGCACGGATCGGGCCGTCGGGGGTGGCGGGGACCCGGGACGAGGTCGCCGAGCTGTCCTCGGCCGTCGACACCATGGCGGCCAGCCTCCAGCGGCGGCTGGAGGCGGAGCAGCGGTTCACCGCGGACGTGGCGCACGAGCTGCGCACGCCGCTGACGGGGCTGCACACGGCCGCCGAGCTGCTGCCTCCGGGACGGCCGACGGAGCTGGTACGGGACCGGGTCTCGGCGCTGCGGGCGCTGACCGAGGACCTGCTGGAGGTGGCCCGGCTGGACGCGAACCGGGAGCAGCCGCAGCTGGAGGCGCACGCGCTGGGGCCGCTGGTGGAGTCGATCACGCGGCGCTCCGGGGTGGCGGCCGAGGTCGCGGGCGCGCAGGAGTCGGCGCAGGTCAGCACCGATGCGCGGCGGTTCGAGCGGATCCTGACGAACCTGCTGGTCAACGCCCGGCGGCACGGCCGGGGCCCGGTCACGGTGACGGTGTCGGGCACGACCGTGGCGGTCCGGGACCAGGGGCCCGGCTTCCCGGAGGAGCTGTTGCGCGAGGGCCCGCAGCGGTTCCTGACGGGCACCCCCGAACGCGGCCAGGGCACGGGGCTGGGCCTGACCATCGCACTCGGCCAGGCCCAGGTCATCGGCGCCCGGGTGGCCCTGGCCAACCCCCGCCCCACCGGCGCGTGCGCGACGGTGGTCCTGCCGCCGGCCTGACCCCGTCACCCGGACGGGGCGGGGGTACCCGGATGGCCGTACCACCCCTGCTGACCTGCGGGAACGGCTCCCTCACTGCGGGGGCGCAGGGGGACCTGACGGGGCATCAGCAGGCGCGTGCCCGGCGGTCCGGGTTACCTCGGAGACACGACCCCGTGTCCCCAGGAGAGCCCCCCATGCGCCGAAGCACCGCTCACGCGCTCACCGCCACCGCGCTGACCGCCGCCGCGTTCGCCGGCCCGGTCGCCGGTGCGGTCGCCGCCGTGGATCTCGGCATGGTGAGCTTCGCGCCCGGCGACTTCGCCCGGCTGGAGGTGTGGCCCAAGTCGGCCGCCCCCGGCGCGACCGTCACCGTGAACACCACGGCCTGCGGCCGCGCGAGCCACGCCGAGGGCGATGCCACGACGGTCGGCGCAGGCCGCTTCAAGCTGGTTCCGGGCACCCACAAGGAGGTGGTCGTGGGGCAGTTCCAGGTCGCCCGCGACACCCGCCCCGGCACCTACGGCATCGGCGCGACCTGCGCGAACGGCAAGTTCGCCACCGGCGACCTGGTCGTCACCGAGCGCGGCCCGCAGGGCCACGTCCGGACCGGGGTGGGCGGTGGCACGACCACCACCACCGACCCCGCCAAGATCGCGGCGGGAGCGGCAGTGCTGGCCGCCACCGCCGTCGGCGGTACCTGGCTCCTGCGTCGCCGGGCGAGCGGCACGCGGAGCTGACGGACGCCCACCGCGGCTCCGGCCCCGGTCCGACCGGTACCGTCCCCCGTCGCCCGCCCCGCGAGGTCCCCCCCGTTCGCGGGGCCGGGCGACGGCCAGTTCACCCCGCACCGAGGAGCCGAGGGGGTACCCATGGGTCGCGCATTCCGGGGCGGCCGGAGCCCCACCGCCCGTCACGCGGGACTCGTCGCACTCGCCGCCTGCGTCGGCATCTGGCTCGTGAGCAGCGGTTCCCGGGAGCCCGTAGGGCCGCCGCTGCCCTCCCCCGCCGAGGCGCTGAGCGCCCTGGCCCCCCGGGCCGCCGGCCCCGGCCCGGCCCCGCTCCCCGGCTCACCGCCGACCCGGATCCGGATCCCGTCCATCAGGGTCGACGCGCCGCTGACCGGGCTCGGGCTGGAGCGCGACGGCAGCCTCCAGGTGCCGCCGCCCGCCCGCGGCGACCTGGCCGGCTGGTACCGCGAGGGCACCACCCCCGGCTCCGCCGGCACCGCCGTCATCGCCGGGCACGTGGACAGCGCCACCGGCCCGGCGGTCTTCTACCACCTGGGCGCGCTGCGCCGCGGGGCGGCCATCGAGGTCCCGCGCGCGGACGGCCGTACCGCCGTGTTCACCGTGCACGCGGTCGAGGTGTACGACGCCAAGGCCTTCCCCGACTCCCGGGTGTACGGCCCGTCGGCGGGCGCCGAGCTGCGGGTGATCACCTGCGGGGGCGGCTTCTCGCCGCGCAGCGGCTACAAGGGGAACGTCGTCGTCTTCGCGCACCTGACGGGCACCCACTAGCGCCGACGGCGCGTCGCGGCCGTCATCCCCACTGCTCGATCCCCAGCTTGATCACCAGCGCACCCACGACCGTCAGCAGCACCCCGCGGACGAAGCCGCTTCCCTTCTTGAGTGCCATCCGGGCCCCGACCATGCCTCCGGCCAGGTTGAACACCGCCATCAGCGCGGCCAGCTGCCACAGCACCATGCCCTGGTAGGCGAACATCGCGAGCGCCCCGCCGTTGGTGCAGCAGTTGACGATCTTGGCTGTGGCGGAGGCGGTGACCAGGTCGAGGTGGAGCACGGCCGTGAGCGCCAGTACCAGGAAGGTGCCGGTGCCGGGTCCGATGAGGCCGTCGTAGAAGCCGATGCCGAGACCGGCCAGGCCGATGGCGAGAAGCACCCGCTGACGGCCGGCGGGCGCGGCGGAGGGGGCGGTGCCGAACCCCGGCTTGAAGATCACGACACCCGCCACGATCACGAGCACGACCATGATCAGCGGGCGCAGCGCGTCCTTGCTGATGCCGCCCGCCAGCGCGGCCCCGCCCATCGACCCGGCGAGTGCGGCCAGGCCGATGCGGACGGCGGTCTTCACGTCCACCGGGGCCTTGCGCGCGTACGTCACCGCCGCGCCCGCGGTGCCGACGATGGCCACCGCCTTGTTGGTGCCGAGCACGGTGGCGGGGTGGGCGTGGGGCAGGCCGAGCAGCAGGGCGGGCAGGAGCAGGAGGCCGCCGCCGCCCACCACCGCGTCGATCCAGCCGGCCGCCGCGGCGGCCACGCACAGCACGATGACCATGGTCGTTGATATGTCAGGCACGGCCACGACCCTATGGAGCAGTTGGGTGCAGTGGCCATCAATCGCCGGAAACTTGCGCAAAGGTTGAGCTTCGCCCGGCCGGAGCCCGGTCCGGGGCGGCCGGAGCCGCCGGGTCCACGGCCGCCGTCAGCGCGCTCGCGGCCAGCACGCTGGCCAGCCCCAGCCCGGCCGCGAGCCGCCACGCGGGCGGTACGCGGGCCGGCGCGGCCCGCCAGGAGGGCGGCTTGCGGTGCCGGGCGGGTGCGGGGGCCGCGGCCGCCACTGCGTCCGGAGCGGACAGGGCGATGTGCAGCGGGTGGCGCATGGCGGGAAGGCCTCTCGGACGGAACGGGGCGCAGAAGCGGGGGCTCAGAAGCGGGGGCGCAGCAGCGGGGCACAGCAGCGGGACTCAGAAGCTGAAGGACTCGGAATGGATGCGTCCGGCCGGCACCCCGGCCCGAAGCAGCGAGGTCTGCGCCGCCTCGGCCATCCCCGGCGGCCCGCACAGGTACACGTCGTGCTCGGCCAGGTCCGGCACCAGCGCGGCCAGCGCCTGCGGAGCCAGCGGATCTCCCCCAGCTACCGCTGGGAGGTGCCCCCGGGCAGCCCCGGACGGCCCGAGCAGGTAGTGCAGCCCGGCCTGCCGCTCGGCGGCGATCGCCTCCAGCTCGGAGCGCAGGACCAGGTGCTCCTCGGCCCCGGCCCGGTAGAGCAGGGTGATCTCCCCCGGCCCGCCGGGCAGCGTCTCGAACAGGGCCCGCATCGGGGTGATCCCGACACCGCCGGCGATCAGCAGCACCTTCGCGCGGGTGCGCCGGGCCGCGGTGAGCGCCCCGAACGGCCCGGTGGCCAGCACCCGCGTCCCGGGGCGCAGCCGGCGGATCCGGCGGGAGTGGCCGCCGAGCCCCTTCACGGTGATCCGGAGGGTGTTCCCGCGGACCGGCGCGGACAGCGAGAACGGCAGGGCCGTGTGCCACAGCCGCCGCTGCAGGAACCGCCAGCGCAGGAACTGCCCCGGTTCCGCGCGCAGCTCCGCGAGGTGCCGCCCGTACATGACGACGGAGACCACCCCGGGCCCCTCGGACCGGACCTCCAGGACCCGCAGCGCGTGCCGCAGGGCCTGCCGTACGGGGACCACGGCCCGGTACCAGACCAGCAGGACGGCGACGGCGGTGTGCGCGAGCGCCCAGAACCAGGCGACCGGGGCGAGATCCGGCCCGGCGAGCTGGTGGCCGAAGGCGAGCGCGGCGGCGAGGTATACGAGGAGGTGCACCCCGCGCCAGGTTTCGTGGGAGACGCGGCGGCGTACGGACCCGGCCGAGGTGACGCCGACGGCGACGAGCAGCAGGGTCCCGGCGAAGGCGGCCGCCAGCGCCGGGTACCGGAGCAGCGCGCGGACGGCGGAGACGACGTCGACCCCCTCGTGCACGGCGTACCCGCACAGGGCGAAGAGCCCGTGCCCGAAGCAGAGCAGCAGCACGTGGCGGCCGCCCAGGGCGTGCCAGCGGGCGAGGCGGTCCGCGCCGACCCCGTGCTCGACGGCGGGCACCCGCGCCATCAGGAACAGCAGCACCAGCACCCCGTACCCGGCGAGCAGCCCGGTGAGGTGGGCGGCGGTGGCGAACAGCGCGTCGAGCCGGGCCGAGGGCCGTACCTGCGCCGCCCACAGCAGGGTGACCACCCCCGCCCCGCCGAGCATCCCGCCCTTGACCCGCACCACCGCATCTCGCATGCGGCCCACGCTAGGCGGCCCCCGGGGCCCCCGGATGATCCTTAAGGCGGCCTTGAGGAACGCCTCACTGACGCTTAACCCCGGCACTGAGGTCCGTGTTCCGTCCGGGTAACAAGGCGGATGCTGCGGGGAAACAGCGGCCGCGCACTCTCGTGCCATGACCTCGAAACAGCGTGTGGTGGTGATCGGCGGCGGCCTCGCGGGCCTTCGGCTCGCACAGCGGCTCGCCGGAGCCGCGGCGGTGACCGTGCTGGGCGAGGAGACGCACGCCCCGTACAACCGCGTCCTGCTCGCCGAGGTCCTGGCGGGCCGGTACGCGCCGGAGGTGAACGCTCTCCCCGACCCGGGCCCGGCGCTGCGCCGGGGAGTGCGGGCGGTCCGCATCGACCGGGCCGACCGCACGGTCCACTGCGACGACGGCAGCACGGAGCAGTACGACGTGCTGGTGCTGGCCACCGGCTCCAACCCGGTCCTGCCTCCGCTGCGGGGACTCTTCGAACCCGAGGGGCGGGAGCTCCCGGACGGCGTGCACGCGTTCCGCACGATGGACGACTGCCTGGCCCTGTCGGCTGCGGTCGTACGGCCCGGCGTGCGCGCGGTGGTGATCGGCGGCGGGCTCCTCGGCGTGTCCGCGTCCCGCGCGCTGGCGGAGCGGGGCGCACAGGTGGTCCTGGCCCAGCAGGGCGAGCGCCTGATGGAACGCCAGCTGGACGCGGACGCCTCCGCCCTGCTGCGCGAGCACCTGACCACCCTCGGCGTGGAGATCCACACCGAGTGCCGCGCCCGCGGCCTGACCACCTCGCCCGCGGCCCCGCAGCCGGGCCGGCGCCCCGGACCCCGCACGGTCACCGGGGTCGAGCTCGCCGACGGCTACCGGCTCGACGCCGACGTCGTCGTGCTCGCCTGCGGGGTGCGGCCGCGCACCGGCCTGGCGCAGGCCGCCGGCCTCGACGTGCGCACGGGGATCGTGGTCGACGACCAGCTGCGCACCAGCGACCCCCGCATCCACGCCATCGGCGACTGCGCCGAGCACGGGGGCCGGGTGTACGGCCTGGCCGGCCCGGCCCTGGAGCAGGCCGACGCCCTCGCCGCGGTCCTCGGCGGACCCGCCCCCGGCTACACCGGGACCCGCGCCCTGACCCGGCTCACCCTCGGCGGGGCCGACCAGCCCCCCCTCGACCTCGCCGCATTCGGTGAGACCACCCCGCTCCCGGGCGACGACGTGGTGCGCCTCGCGGACGCCACCCGCCGCACCTACCGCAAGGTCGTCGTCCGCGGCGACCGGCTCGTCGGCGGGGTCCTGCTCGGCGAACTCTCCAGCGTGGGCGCCCTCGCCCGCAGCTGGGAGGACGGCGAGCCCCTGACCGACCTGTTCCACCTGCTCACCGACGACGGAGGCTCCTGATCATGGCCGCATCCACGCCCTCTCCCGCCATCGTGCTCATCGGCCACGGCATGGTCGGCCAGCGCTACTTGGAAGCACTCGCCGAGCGCGGCGCCACCGCCACGCACCGGATCACCGTGCTCTGCGAGGAGCCCCGGCCCGCCTACGACCGCGTGCACCTGACCTCCTACTTCTCCGGCAGCACCCCCGAGGACCTCTCGCTCACCCCGGCCGGGTTCATGGCCGAGCACGGGATCCGGCTGCACCTCGACGACCCCGCCGAGAGCGTCGACCGCCAGGCCCGTACCGTCACCTCCCGCTCGGGGCAGGTGTTCCCGTACGACGTCCTGGTGCTGGCGACCGGCAGCTACCCCTTCGTGCCGCCCGTCCCCGGCAAGGACGCCCCGGGCTGCTTCGTCTACCGCACCATCGAGGACCTCCTCGCGATCGAGGAGTACGCCAAGACCCGGACCCGCGGCGCCGTCGTCGGCGGCGGGCTCCTCGGCCTGGAGGCGGCCGGCGCCCTGCAGGGGCTGGGCCTGAGCACCCGCATCGTGGAGTTCGCGCCGCGCCTGATGCCGGTCCAGGTCGACGAGGGCGGCGGCGCGGCCCTGCTGCGCACGATCGAGTCCATGGGCCTGACCGTCCACACCGGCGTCGGCACCCAGGAGGTGCTGACGGGCGACGACGGCTCGGTCAGCGGGATGCGGCTCTCCGACGGCTCCACCGTCGAGAGCGACCTCGTCGTCTTCTCCGCCGGCGTCCGCCCCCGCGACCAGCTCGCCCGCGACAGCGGCCTGACCGTCGGGGAGCGCGGCGGCATCACGGTCGACTCCCGCTGCCGCACCTCCGACCCGCAGATCTACGCCATCGGCGAGTGCGCACTCGCCTCCGACGGCCGCGTCTACGGCCTGGTCGCCCCCGGCTACGAGATGGCCGAGACGGCCGCCGACGACCTGCTGGGCCGGGAGAAGGAGTTCACCGGCGCCGACCTGTCGACCAAGCTGAAGCTGCTCGGCGTGGACGTGGCCTCCTTCGGCGACGCGCACGGAGCCGCCGCCGACAGCCTCGACGTCGTCTACTCCGACTCCCGCTCCGGGGTCTACAAGAAGGTCGTCGTCTCCGCCGACGGTGTCCTCCTCGGCGGGGTCCTGGTCGGCGACGCGGACTCGTACGGACTGCTGCGCCCGCTCACCGGCTCCGTCCCGCCCGTCGCCCCCGAGCAGCTGGTCCTGCCCGCGGGGATCGGCGCGCCCGCGGCCCTCGGGCCGGCCTCGCTGCCCGACACCGCGGTCATCTGCTCCTGCCACAACGTCACCAAGAAGGCCATCACCGCCTACGGGACGCTGCCCGAGGTCAAGAAGTGCACCAAGGCGGGCACCGGCTGCGGCAGCTGCCTGAAGGTGATCGGCCAGCTGCTGCCGGCCGCCGCCGACAAAGGGCTGTGCGGCTGCTTCCCGTACACCCGCGCCGAGCTCTACGAGATCGTCCGTACCCGTCGGCTGACCTCCTACCGGCAGATCCTCGACGGCCACGGCCGCCCGGAGGCCCGCGGCGGCGACGGCTGCGAGGTCTGCAAGCCCACCGTCGGCTCGATCATCGCTTCGCTCGCCCCCACCCTGGGCGCGAGCGGCTACGTCCTGGACGGCGAGCAGGCCGCCCTCCAGGACACCAACGACCACTTCCTCGCGAACCTCCAGCGCAACGGCTCCTATTCGGTCGTCCCGCGCATCCCCGGCGGTGAGATCACCCCGGACAAGCTCATCGTGATCGGCGAGGTGGCCCGCGACTTCGGCCTCTACACGAAGATCACCGGCGGGCAGCGCATCGACCTCTTCGGCGCGAGCGTCGACCAGCTCCCGCGGATCTGGGCCCGGCTGGTCGAGGCCGGCTTCGAGTCCGGGCACGCGTACGGGAAGGCCCTGCGGACGGTGAAGTCCTGCGTCGGCCAGACCTGGTGCCGCTACGGGGTCCAGGACAGCGTGCGGATGGCCATCGACCTGGAGCTGCGCTACCGGGGGCTGCGCGCCCCGCACAAGCTCAAGTCGGCGGTCTCCGGCTGCGCCCGCGAGTGCGCCGAGGCCCAGAGCAAGGACTTCGGCGTGATCGCCACGGCGAGCGGCTGGAACCTCTACGTCGGCGGCAACGGCGGGGCCACCCCGCGCCACGCCGACCTGCTCGCCCAGGACCTGTCGGACGCGGAGCTGATCCGGCTCATCGACCGGTTCCTGATGTTCTACATCCGCACGGCCGACCGGCTGGAGCGCACCTCGGCCTGGCTGGAGCGGCTGGAGGGGGGCCTGGCCCACCTGCGGGACGTGGTCGTCCACGATTCGCTCGGGCTGTGCGCGGAGCTGGAGTCGCTGATGTCCGACCACGTGTCGCACTACCGCGACGAATGGGCCGAGACCCTCCAGGACCCGGAGCGGCTGCGCCGGTTCGTGTCCTTCGTCAACGCGCCCGGCGCCCCCGACCCGACCGTCAAGTTCGTCCCCGAGCGCGACCAGGTCAAGCCCGACCTGGCCGTCCTCACCCTGGAGCCCGTGGGAGGCACCCGATGACCGTGGAACTTCAGGTGGACGAGGGATGGCTCACCGTGTGCGAGCTGTCCGCGCTGATCCCCGGGCGCGGGGTGGCCGCGCTGCTGCCCGACGGGAGTCAGGCCGCGGTGTTCGTGGACCGCGCGGGGCGTCCGTACGCCATCGGCAACCGGGACCCCTTCACCGGGGCGCAGGTGCTCTCGCGCGGGCTGGTCGGCTCGGCCGGCGGGCGGCCGTTCGTGGCCTCGCCGCTGCTCAAGCAGCGCTTCGACCTGGAGTCGGGGAGCTGCCTGGACGACGAGGAGGTGGCGGTCCGGACGTATCCGGTGCGGACCGCCGCGACCTCGTCCTGATCAGCCCTGGACCATCGCCGGGTCCATCCACATGATCTCCCAGGTGTGGCCGTCGAGGTCGTCGAAGGCCCGGCCGTACATGACGCCGTGGTCCTGGGCGGGGCGGGGCTCGGTGGCTCCGGCCGCCAGGGCCCCGTCGACGAGCTCGTCGACCGCGGCGCGGCTCTCGGCGCTCAGACAGAGCAGCACCTCGGAGGTCGTCCTCGCGTCCGCGATGGCCTTGTGGGTGAAGTCCTTGTAGCGGGCCTCGGTGAGGAACATGGCGACGATGGCGTCGCTGATGGGCATGGAGGCGCAGTTCTCGTCGGTGAACTGGGCGTTGAAGGAGTAGCCCAGCTTCGCCCAGAAGGCCTTGGTGGCGTCCAGGTCCTTGACGGGCAGGTTCACGAAGATCATGGTGGCGGACATCCCGGTCCCTCTTCTCTCGGCGCGTTGTCGCTTTCGAGAGATAGACCGGGGAGTCGCGGGAAACTCATCGCTCCCGGTGCACTTTTTTTGAGGTTCCTCGAAACCGCAGGTCAGGCCACTGTACGGAGTTCCAGTGCGGCCAGCGGGACGAAGCCGAGGTTGTCCTCGCCCTCCAGCGGGGCGTCCGGGCCGGCGAGGCGCTTGTGCAGGGTCAGGGCGATCCGCTCGCCCTGCGCCTTGGCCCGCTCGGCGTTCGGCCCCCGGTGCAGGCCGTCGATCGTGGCGCGCCACAGCTGCACCCAGCGCCCGAAGTCCTCGGCGGTCATCGCCCGCGCGGAGTTCACCGCGGCGTGCGGGGCGAAGGCGTTGCGGCGGTAGTCGGCGCTGCGGAAGAGGGCCCGCTCCCAGAAGTCGGTGATCCGCGGGAGGTGCACCTCCAGGTCGGTACCGGCGATCTCGGTGAAGAAGGGCCCGATCCGCGGGTCCGCGAAGGCGGCCGTGTAGAAGCGGCGCAGCACGACGTCGAGGTCGGCGCGGCCGGAGATATCGGCTTCGGCGGCGAAGTGGTTCATCGATCCACCATCCTTCCCCACCCGGGGCCTCCCCAGGGGAGAAAGTCCCGCAGTAGGTCACATGTGCGGCTCGGCCCATTGACCCCGAGCCGGTCGCTCCCGCGTCATGAGGAGTTGGAGTCACGTCAACTCAAGCCTCCTAGGTTCCTCGACGCGTGCGACTCCGCGTCCGACCGGACGCGGAGCCCTCCCCTCCCCAGGAGTGACCGTGGAACGTCGTACCTTCCTGCGCGGCGCAGTGATCGGTTCGTCGGCCGCCGCCTTCGGCGGAACCCTGATGCACGGGGCCGCCTACGCCGCCCCCGCCCAGCCCGGAGCCGGACCCTACGGGGCGCTCGGCGCCGCGGACGCGAACGGCATCATGCTGCCCTCCGGCTTCACCAGCCGGGTGATCGCCCGGTCGAGCCAGACCGTCAGCGGCACCTCCTACACCTGGCACAGCGCTCCCGACGGCGGTGCGTGTTTCGCCGACGGCACCGGCTGGATCTACGTGTCGAACTCCGAGATAAACCCCTCCGGCGGCGCGAGCGCGGTGAAATTCAATTCCTCGGGCACCATCACCGGCGCGTACCGGATCCTCTCCAACACCCGCCAGAACTGCGCCGGCGGCAAGACCCCCTGGAACACCTGGCTGTCCTGCGAGGAGGTCAGCCTGGGCTACGTCTACGAGACCGACCCGTACGGCGTGAACGCGGCCGTGCAGCGCCCGGCGATGGGCCGCTTCAAGCACGAGGCGGCTGCCGCCGACCCGGTGCGCCAGGTGGTCTACCTCACCGAGGACGAGACCAACGGCTGCTTCTACCGGTTCATCCCCACCACCTGGGGCAACCTCTCCTCCGGCACCCTCCAGGTCCTGAAGGCCGGAACGGGCACCTCCGGCTCCTTCACCTGGCAGAACGTCCCGGACCCGGACGGCTCCCCGACCGCGACCCGCAGCCAGGTCTCCGGCTCGAAGAAGTTCAACGGCGGCGAGGGCTGCCACTACGCCAACGACACGGTCTGGTTCACCACCAAGGGCGACAACCGGGTCTGGCAGCTGAACCTCGCGAACGGCACGTACGAGCTGGCCTACGACGACTCGCTCGTGCCCGGCGGCGGAGCCCCGCTGACCGGCGTGGACAACGTCACCGGGTCCTCGTACGGGGACCTGTACGTCGCCGAGGACGGCGGCAACATGGAGATCTGCGTGATCACCCCGGACGACGTGGTCGCCCCGTTTCTGCGGATCACCGGCCAGTCCTCCTCCGAGATCACCGGCCCGGCCTTCTCGCCGGCCGGCAACCGGCTCTACTTCTCCAGCCAGCGCGGTACGAGCGGCAGCTCGTCGGCGGGCATCACCTACGAGGTGACGGGCCCGTTCCGCACCTGACGGGCGCCCCCGAGCAGCCCCCGACCCGACCAGGGCCGGGGGCTGCTCGCGTCCTGCCCGCCTCCTACGAAGCCACGGCGCCGCCCTTGAGCAGCGCGGCCCCCAGCGGGGTCACCGTGTGCAGCACGGCGTTGCCCCGGCGCAGGGTGGTGACCAGGCCCGCCTCGCGCATCACGCAGGCGTGCTGGCTCGCGGAGGCCAGCGAGACCCCCGCGCGGCGGGCCAGTTCGCTGGTGGTGGCGCCGTCGCCGATGGCCCGCAGCACCACCGAGCGGGTGTGCCCGACGAGTTTGCCCAGGGTGCGCTGGCGCTGTTCCTCCGCGGGCCGGGCCGCCTCGCCGCCGGCGGAGCCCGGCGCCGAGGCCAGCTGGGCGGCGGCCGGGTAGACCAGTACCGGCGGCAGGTCCGGGTCGTGCAGGGTCACCGCGGTGCGCCGGCAGAAGAACGACGGCTGGAGGAGCAGCCCGCGCCCCCGCAGCCGTACGTCACGGTCCACGGGGTAGTCGCACTCCAGCACCGGGGCCCGCCAGCGCAGCATCGGCGGCAGCGAGGCCAGCAGCTCGTCCGCTCCCCCGTCGAGCAGGGCGCGGCCGCGCGCGGCGCGCTCGGCCTCGATCTGGGCCTGGATGTGGGTCCAGTACGGCTCCACGGCCGCCCGGTGGTAGCCGCGCAGCTCGCTCAGCAGCCGGGGCAGGTGTTTGGTGCCGCCGTCCATGAACTCGCGCAGCCTGCTCGGCGGCGGGGTCCCGAAGGCCGCCTCGAAGCCGACTCCGGTGCCGGGCCCGGCGCCCGCGCCGACGAGCGCGAGCTCGCGGCGCATCCGCTCGGGACGGATCCCGCGCAGCGCGTCGAGGCCCACGTCCCATCCGTACTGACCCTCCACGGGGGTCAGGAAATCGGGGAAATAGCCGCGACTCGGTATGAGCGTACCGAGCAGACGTGTTTCACCATTCAACCTGCTCCGGGTTTCCGTACGCCATTCACCGAACAGCCGGGCATCACGCCGGTCTCTTAAACGGTGAAAACTAAGAATCGTTTCCCACAACGCATCGGGACGCCCTGCCATCCGTACGCGTGCCAGGTCCACTCCAGTGAAATGGATACGCAGCACCGAACCCCCACCTGTGCAACCGCAATCCCCCCGCCCCATGAGTATGCATGCCGTCACACGACGTCACCACGCCCTTTCGGCCACAGTTGAAACCCCTTTCGGCGAGGGCGTGACAACCGAAATCCTGTACTCCGCCGGGCACACTCCGGTGCGACCGAAACGCTCCGTGAAGGCCGTGGGGGGCTTTGCGGGGCCTGGCGGTCGGTCGCACCGGGAAGCGCCGACGTGCCCGGTGGATTGGCGGCAGGCGGTGGACGGGTGGGGATCCGTCCACCGCCTGCCGCCGTAAAGGTTTCGTTGAACGAAAAAGAAATAGGCGCGGCTGCCCTCGGGGGTCAGGGAACCCGGGGGCAGCCGCGGTCTACTGGGCCCGTCGAACGGGGCCGGGGATCGGGGTCAGCGGCTGTCGCTGCCCTTCGCATCGGCGGCCGCGCGGCCCGCCTCCAGGCGCGCTACCGGAATCCGGAAGGGCGAGCAGGAGACGTAGTCGAGGCCCACTTCGTGGAAGAAGTGGACGGACTCGGGGTCGCCACCGTGCTCGCCGCAGACGCCGAGCTTGAGGTCGGGGCGGGTGGCCCGGCCGGCCTGGACCGCGGAGCGGACCAGGGAGCCGACGCCGTCCCTGTCGATGGTCTCGAAGGGCGAGACCCCGAAGATGCCCTTCTCCAGGTACGCGGTGAAGAAGCTGGCCTCGACGTCGTCGCGGGAGAAGCCCCACACCGTCTGGGTCAGGTCGTTCGTGCCGAAGGAGAAGAACTGCGCGGCCTCGGCGATCTGGCCGGCGGTCAGCGCGGCGCGCGGCAGCTCGATCATCGTGCCGATCGTCAGCTTGAGGCTGGTGGCCGTGGCGGCCTCGACCTCGGCGATGATCGCGTCGGCCTCCTCGCGGACGATCTCCAGCTCCTGGACGGTGCCCACGAGCGGGACCATGATCTCGACGCGCGGGTCGCCCTTGGCGTTCTTGCGCTCGGCCGCGGCCTCGGCGATCGCCCGTACCTGCATGGCGAACAGGCCGGGGATGACCAGACCGAGGCGGACACCGCGCAGACCCAGCATCGGGTTCTGCTCGTGCAGCTTGTGCACGGCCTGGAGCAGGCGCAGGTCGTTCTCGTTGGCGTCCTTGCGGGACTCGGCGAGGGCGACGCGCACCGACAGCTCGGTGATGTCGGGCAGGAACTCGTGCAGCGGCGGGTCGAGCAGGCGGACGGTGACGGGCAGGCCGTCCATCGCCTCGAACAGCTCGACGAAGTCCTTCTTCTGGAGCGGCAGCAGGGCACTCAGTGCCTCCTGGCGCTCGCCGTCGGTGTCCGCGAGGATCAGGCGCTCGACCATCTCGCGGCGCTCACCGAGGAACATGTGCTCGGTGCGGCACAGGCCGATGCCCTGGGCGCCGAAGCGGCGGGCGCGCAGCGCGTCCTCGGCGTTGTCGGCGTTGGCGCGCACCCGCAGGCGGCGGACCCGGTCCGCGTACGCCATGATCCGGTGCACGGCGGCGACGAGCTCGTCGGCGTCGTCGGCGCCGGCGTGCATGCGGCCCTCGAAGTACTCGACGACCGGGGACGGTACGACGGGTACCTCACCGAGGTAGACCTTGCCGGTGGAGCCGTCGATGGAGACGACGTCGCCCTCTTCGATGACCGTCCCGCCGACCGTCATCCGGCGGCGCTTGGTGTCGACGTCGAGCTCCTCGGCGCCGCAGACACAGGTCTTGCCCATGCCGCGGGCGACGACGGCGGCGTGCGAGGTCTTGCCGCCGCGCGAGGTCAGGATGCCCTCGGAGGCGATCATGCCGTCCAGGTCGTCCGGGTTGGTCTCACGGCGGATCAGGATGACCTTCTCGCCGGAGCGGGACCACTTGACGGCCGTGTAGGAGTCGAAGACGGCCTTGCCGACCGCCGCACCCGGGGAGGCGGCGATGCCGCGGCCCAGCAGCTCGGTCCCCTTCTTGCCGGCGGCACCCTCGTCGAAGCGCGGGAACATCAGCTGCGCCAGCTGGTGGCCGCTGACGCGCTGGAGCGCCTCGGCCTCGTCGATCAGGCCCTGGTCCACGAGCTGGGTGGCGATGCGGAAGGCGGCGCCGGCGGTGCGCTTGCCGACGCGGGTCTGGAGCATCCACAGCTGGCCGCGCTCGATCGTGAACTCGATGTCGCAGAGATCCTTGTAGTGGGTCTCCAGCGTCGTCATGATCGTCATGAGCTGGTCGTACGAGGCCTTGTCGATGGCCTCCAGGTCCGCGAGCGGGACGGTGTTGCGGATGCCCGCGACGACGTCCTCGCCCTGGGCGTTCTGGAGGTAGTCGCCGTAGACGCCCGCGTGGCCGCTGGCGGGGTCGCGGGTGAAGGCGACACCGGTGCCGGAGTCGGGGCCGAGGTTGCCGAAGACCATGGAGCAGATGTTGACGGCGGTGCCCAGGTCGCTCGGGATGCGCTCCTGGCGGCGGTAGAGCTTGGCGCGGTCGGTGTTCCACGAGTTGAAGACCGCCTCGACGGCGAGGTCCATCTGCTCGCGGGCGTCCTGCGGGAACTCGCGGCCGGCTTCCTTCGCCACGATCTTCTTGAAGTGCTTGACCAGCTTCTTCAGGTCCGCGGCGTCGAGGTCGGTGTCGACGGTGACCTTCTTGGCGGCCTTGGCCTCGTCGAGGGCTTCCTCGAAGAGCTCGCCCTCGACGCCGAGGACGGTCTTGCCGAACATCTGGATGAGGCGGCGGTAGGAGTCCCACGCGAAGCGCTCGTCACCGGCCTGGGAGGCGAGGCCGGTCACGGACTCGTCGGAGAGGCCGATGTTGAGGACGGTGTCCATCATGCCGGGCATCGAGAACTTGGCGCCGGAACGGACCGAGACCAGCAGCGGGTCGTCCGACTGGCCGAGCTTCTTGCCCATCTTGGCCTCGAGGGCGGCAAGGTGCGCGCTGACCTCTTCGCGGAGCTCGGCGGGGGCCGTGCCGCTCTCGAGGTAGACCTTGCAGGCCTCGGTGGTGATGGTGAAGCCGGGAGGGACCGGCAGACCCAGGTTGGTCATCTCGGCGAGGTTGGCTCCCTTGCCGCCGAGAAGGTCCTTGAGGTCGCGGTTGCCCTCGGTGAAGTCGTAGACGAACTTCTGATCTTTGTTTTCCGACACGGGTCTCGACTCCTCGAGGCTCGGTGGCTGCCCTGACGGCCAGGAACATACCCAGATCAAAGGCTTATGGGTACGTCCACTTGGTCGTCATGCGGCTGTAACCACTCGTGCGCCACCAGATCGAAAGTAACCGATGAGTAGCCAGAACATACGAAGAGCCTTCAGGTTCCGAAGGATGAGGGGGCTCCTGAGGCTTGAATCCGCTCGGATGAGCGATCATCGATACATTTGCGTTCAAGTCTTGAACACAGAAAGGGTGGCACTGGGTGCCACCCTTTGAAAGTCTTACCCGTGATTTTCGCGCTCATCTGAGCGCAACCCCACCCATGCGTGGCGTATGTCACGCCGCCGATGGCACGTTTTGCCGCCGAATTCTCAGCCGCCCGACGTGTCGAGTTCGGCATCCTCACTCACGCCCGCACAGTCGTAGGGGTCCTTCAACCAGCCCTCAGGCAGGACGACCCGGTTGTTTCCGGACGTCCGGCCGCGCGGGCCGTCCGCGCTCTCGGGCCACGGCTGGTCCAGGTCGAGCTCGCTCAAATGAGCGTCCAACTCGGCCAGGGAGGAGGTGACGGCCAGCTTCTGGCGCATCTCCGAACCCACCGCGAAACCCTTGAGGTACCAGGCCACGTGCTTACGGAAGTCGATCACCCCGCGCGCCTCGTCGCCGATCCACTGGCCCAGCAGCTCGGCGTGCCGGTGCATGGACGCCGCGACCTCGCGCAGCGTCGGCTTGTGGAAGTCCTCGGGGCGCCCCTCGAAGGCCGCCACCAGGTCGTTGAACAGCCACGGACGCCCCAGGCAGCCGCGCCCCACGACCACGCCGTCGCAGCCGGTCTCGCGGACCATGCGCAGCGCGTCCTCCGCGCACCAGATGTCGCCGTTGCCGAGCACCGGGATCTCCGGCACGTGCTCCTTGAGCCGCGCGATGGCGTCCCAGTCGGCCGTGCCGCCGTAGTGCTGGGCGGTGGTGCGCCCGTGCAGGGCTATGGCAGTGACACCCTCCTCGACGGCGATCCGGCCGGCGTCGAGGTAGGTGAGGTGATCGTCGTTGATGCCCTTGCGCATCTTCATCGTCACCGGCAGGTCGCCGGCCCCGGCGACGGCCTCGCGCAGGATCGCGCGCAGCAGGTTGCGCTTGTAAGGGAGCGCGGAGCCGCCGCCCTTGCGCGTGACCTTGGGGACCGGGCAGCCGAAGTTGAGGTCGATGTGGTCGGCGCGGTCCTCGTCGACGATCATGCGGACCGCCTTGCCGACCGTCGCGGGGTCGACTCCGTACAGCTGGATCGAGCGGGGCTTCTCGGTCTCGTCGAAGTGGATCAGCTGCATGGTCTTCTCGTTGCGCTCGACCAGGGCGCGGGTCGTGATCATCTCGCTCACGAACAGCCCCTTGCCGCCCGAGAACTCGCGGCACAGGGTACGGAACGGGGCATTGGTGATGCCGGCCATGGGCGCGAGCACCACCGGGGGCTGCACGGTGTGCGGCCCGATCGCGAGAGGCGGGGGGAGCGTGG
This sequence comes from Streptomyces sp. NPDC051183, assembly GCF_040682455.1. Classification (NCBI taxonomy): domain Bacteria; kingdom Bacillati; phylum Actinomycetota; class Actinomycetes; order Kitasatosporales; family Streptomycetaceae; genus Streptomyces; species Streptomyces sp. NPDC051183. The sequence goes on along the minus strand of NZ_JBFBBA010000033.1, from coordinate 44,812 downwards.
TCATTCCACCATTGTGGCTCAGCCGCACCCCTCCACGTATTTCTTTAGTTAGGCGTACTATCGGCATCATGCACGACTTGATCCATCGGCGGCGCATGCTCGTACTGGCGATCTGCTGCATGAGCCTGCTCATCGTCAGCCTCGACAACACCGTCCTGAACGTCGCCCTCCCCTCGATGCGCCGCGAGCTGAACGCCTCCGTCGCCGGGATGCAGTGGACGATCGACGCGTACACGCTGGTCCTGGCCTCGCTGCTGATGCTGGCGGGTTCCACGGCGGACCGGATCGGGCGCCGCAAGGTCTTCGGCGTGGGCCTCGTGCTCTTCACCGCCGGCTCGCTGCTCTGCTCGCTCGCCCCGAGCCTGGAGTGGCTGATCGCCTTCCGGATGCTCCAGGCGGTGGGCGGCTCGATGCTCAACCCCGTCGCCATGTCGATCATCACCAACACCTTCACCGACCCCCGCGAGCGCGCCCGCGCCATCGGGGTGTGGGGTGCGGTGGTCGGCATCTCCATGGCCGCCGGCCCGCTGATCGGCGGGCTGCTGGTGGACTCGGTGGGCTGGCGGTCGATCTTCTGGGTCAACCTCCCCGTCGGCCTCGCCGCCCTCGTGCTGACCCTGCGCTACGTCCCCGAGTCCCGGGCCGACCGCCCCCGCCGGCCGGATCCGGTGGGACAGCTGCTGGTCATGGTGCTGCTCGGCTCGGTGACGTACGGGATCATCGAGGCCCCGGCGGCCGGCTGGACCTCCCCGCTGATCCTGGGGTGCGCCGTGGCCGCCGCGGCCTCACTGGCCGGGCTGCTCGCCTACGAGCCGCGGCGGGCGCAGCCCCTGATCGACCCGCGGTTCTTCCGGAGCGCCCCCTTCAGCGGGGCCACGGTGATCGCGGTGAGCGGCTTCGCCGCGCTGTCCGGGTTCCTGTTCCTGAACACCCTGTACCTCCAGGACGTACGGGGGCTGAGTGCCCTGCACGCCGGGCTCTACATGCTGCCGATGGCGGCACTGACCGGCCTGTGCGCCCCGCTGTCGGGGCGCCTGGTGGGGACCCGGGGGCCGATGCTGCCGCTGCTGGTCGCGGGGGCGGCCATGGCGGCGAGCGGGCTGCTGTTCGCGGCGTTCTCGGCGGAGACCTCCACACCCCTGATGTTCGCGGGGTACGTGCTCTTCGGCCTGGGCTTCGGGATGGTCAACGCCCCCATCACCAACACCGCGGTCTCCGGGATGCCCCGCTCCCAGGCGGGGGTCGCGGCGGCCGTGGCCTCCACCAGCCGCCAGACCGGGGGGACGCTGGGCGTCGCGGTGATCGGCGCCGTTCTGGCGGCCGGCACCGCGGGCGGCGGCGACTTCGTGGAGGCGACCCGGCCCGCCTGGTGGATCATCACCGCCTGCGGGCTGCTCGTCCTGGTGGTGGGCGCCGTCACCAGTGGCCGGTGGGCGCGCGGGACGGCCCTGCGCACGGCCGCCGCCCTGGAGCCGGAGCCGGCCCTCAGCCCTTCGACGGCCGCCGCTCCCCCGCGCGTTTGACGATCCGGTCCCCGACGCCGAAGGCGGCCCAGGTGCGGCCGTCCACCTGGTGCGAGGTCTTCGCGCCGGAGTCCTCGCGGACGTGGAGCCACAGGTCGGTGCGGCTGCCGACGGTGAGCGGGACGGTCGTCGAACCGCGGCCGATGACGACGCCCTCGTAGGTCTCGGCGGACTCCCGCCGGGCGATCCCCACCAAGGTCGCGCACAGCGCGAGCACCATCCACGCGCACAGCACCCAGACCAGGATCCACATGGCCCCACCCACCCCCTGGGGTCGATTCTCCGGCCGCGGGGCCGGGAGCGGTATCCCCCTGACGGGGCCTGCTCCCCGGCTGCTCCTGACTACCCCTGGCTACTCCTGGCAGTCGAAGTCGTCGGCGTGCGTGTCGATGCGGGCCAGCAGCCCGCGCAGTACGCCCTGCTCCTGGTCCGAGAGCCCGGAGAACAGCCCGAGCTCCACCGCGTCCAGCGCCGCGTTGGTCTTGCCGAGGGCCGCGGACCCGGCTTCGGTGATGGCCACGTTGTGCCGGCGGCGGTCGGCGGGGTCCCGGCGGCGGTCGGCCAGGCCGTCGCGCTCCAGGTCGTTGAGGATCCCGACGAGCACGCTCGGGTCCACCTCCAGCCGCTCGGCGAGCGCCCGCTGGCCGATGGGGCCGCCCTGGTGCTGCGCGCGGCGGCGTGACGACTCACACTGACGAGTGACAGATATTGAAATCTGTCACTCGTCATGCCATTCTCTTTCCATGACGACGAACCAGAGCACCTACGCCACCACCCGCCGCCTCGGCCTCACCGGCCCCTCCGTCTTCCCGCTGGGGCTGGGCTGCATGGGCATGTCCGCGCTGTACGGCGAGGCCGACCGGGCCGAGTCCCTCGCGACCATCCACGCCGCCCTGGACGCCGGGGTCACGCTCCTCGACACCGGCGACTTCTACGGCATGGGTCACAACGAGCTGCTGATCAACGAAGCACTGCGCACCGCGCCCGCCGCGGCCCGCGACAAGGCGCTGACCAGCGTGAAGTTCGGCGCGCTGCGCACGGTCGAGGGCGGCTTCACCGGGTATGACGGCCGGCCCGAGGCCGTCAGGAACTTCCTGGCCTACTCGCTCCAGCGGCTCGGCCGGGACCACATCGACATCTACCGCATCGCCCGCGTCGACCCGGACGTCCCGATCGAGGAGACCGTCGGCGCCATCGCCGAGGCCGTCCAGGCCGGGCACGTGCGGCACATCGGCCTCTCCGAGGTCGGCGCGGACACCTTGCGCCGGGCCGCCGCGGTTACCCCGATCTCGGACCTCCAGATCGAGTACTCGCTGATCTCGCGCGGCATCGAGGCGGAGATCCTGCCGACCGCCCGCGAGCTGGGCATAGGCGTCACGGCGTACGGGGTGCTCTCCCGCGGCCTGATCAGCGGCCACTTCACCCGCGAGCGGACGCTGGCGCCGGGCGACTTCCGCGGGATGAGCCCGCGCTTCCAGGGGGAGAACCTCAGCCGGAACCTCGACCTGGTCGAGGCGCTGCGCAAGGTCGCCGAGGGCAAGGGCGTGAGCGTCGCCCAGACCGCCATCGCCTGGGTGCTCTCGCGCGGCGAGGACATCGTCCCGCTGGTCGGTGCCCGCCGCCGTGACCGGCTCACCGAGGCACTGGGTGCCATGGACATAGAGCTGACGGCGGCCGACCTCGCCGCCATCGAGGCCGCGGTCCCCGCGGGAGCGGCGGCCGGCGAGCGGTACCCGGCGGCGCAGATGGCCCACCTCGACAGCGAGCACTGAGCTGGCGGTACGGTCATCCACATGGCCCCCGCTGCTGCCGAACCCCTGACCCCCGAGCGCATCCTCGAAACCACGGAGGAGGTGCTGCGCCGCTTCGGCCCCACCAAGGCGACCGTGGTGGACGTGGCGCGCGCGCTGGGCGTCAGCCACGGCAGCGTGTACCGGCACTTCCCGTCGAAGGCGGCGCTGCGCGAGGCCGTCACCGACCGGTGGCTCGCCAAGAGCGTCGTCATGCTGGAGGAGATCGCCTCGGCTCCCGCCGGGACGGCCCCCTCCAAGCTGGAGGCGTGGCTGGAGGCGCTCTTCGAGGCCAAGCGCTACAAGGCGGGCGACGACCCCGAGCTTTTCGCGACGTACACGGTGCTGCTCGCCGAGAACAGCGGCGTGGTGGACCGCCACCTGACCGAGCTGATCGACCAGCTGGCCCGGATCATCGCCGAGGGGGTCGCGGCGGGCTCCCTCAGCGCGGCCGACGTGCCGGCCGCCGCCCGGGCAGTCTTCGATGCCACCGGCCGCTTCCACGACCCGCAGTACGCGGCCGACTGGGTCTCGCCGACCATCACCGCGGAGTTCGAGGCGGTCACCTCCCTGGTGATCCGCGGCCTGCGCGCCTGACAGCCTTGTCAGCCCAGGCAGCACGGCCCGCGCCTCCCGCCCGTTCCGGGGCCGCCACCGCCCTCGGCTGGATCCGGACCATGGGGCTGCGCCTGGCCGGTGCTCGACAGCGCCATCAGCCTGGCCTGGCGGCGCAAGCTCGACGAATTCGCCGCGGTGACCCTCGTGTTCATCGTGATCACGGCCGTCGTCCCGCTCGTCGGCGCCCACTCGGCCGGGCCCCTTTGATCAAGGACTCCGCCGTGACGGGGCTGTTCGGGCTGCTCTGCCTGGCCACGCCGGCCGCGGCTCGCCCCAGGCCGAGGGCGAGCGCCGCGCCGCCGGCCGCCGCCTCGGCCGAGGCGGCGGCCGCCTGATCCGGCCCGGCTCGTGACAGACCGGTGGCCCGGTGCGCAGTGCGCACCGGGCCACCGGTCTTTCGTGCGGGACCGCCTAGCAGCCGAGCAGGCGGCTGCCGAGGTAGCTCTGGATCTGGTCCAGGGAGACGCGCTCCTGCTTCATGGTGTCGCGCTCGCGCACGGTCACCGCGTTGTCGTCGAGGGTGTCGAAGTCGACGGTGACGCAGAACGGCGTACCGATCTCGTCCTGGCGGCGGTAGCGGCGGCCGATGGCGCCCGCGTCGTCGAACTCGATGTTCCAGTTCTTGCGCAGGTCGGCGGCCAGGCCCTTGGCCTTCGGCGACAGCTGCGCGTTGCGGGACAGCGGCAGGACGGCGACCTTGATCGGGGCCAGGCGCGGGTCGAGACGCATCACGGCGCGCTTCTCCATGACGCCCTTGGCGTTCGGAGCCTCGTCCTCGTTGTACGCGTCGAGCATGAAGGCGAGCATGGCGCGGTTGACACCGGCCGCCGGCTCGATGACGAACGGGGTGTAGCGCTCGCCCGACTCCTGGTCGTGGTAGGTCAGGTTCGCGCCCGAGGCGGCGGAGTGGGCCTTCAGGTCGTAGTCGGTGCGGTTGGCGACACCCTCGAGCTCCGAGAACTCGTTGCCACCGAAGTTGAAGCGGTACTCGATGTCGGCGGTGCGCTTCGAGTAGTGGGACAGCTTCTCCTTCGGGTGCTCGTACCAGCGGATGTTCTCCTCGCGGATGCCGAGGTCGCGGTACCAGTTCCAGCGCTCCGCCATCCAGTACTCCTGCCACTGCTCGTCCTCGCCCGGCTTGACGAAGAACTCCATCTCCATCTGCTCGAACTCGCGGGTGCGGAAGATGAAGTTGCCGGGCGTGATCTCGTTGCGGAAGGACTTGCCCATCTGCGCGATGCCGAACGGCGGCTTCTTGCGCGAGGTGGTCTGCACCACGGCGAAGTTGGTGAAGATGCCCTGGGCGGTCTCGGGGCGCAGGTACGCCTTGGAGCCGGTGTCCTGGGTCGGGCCGAGGTGGGTCTCCAGCATGCCGGAGAACTGCTTGGGCTCGGTGAACTGGCCCTTCACGCCGCAGTTGGGGCAGTTGATGTCGGCCAGGCCGTTGGCGGGCACGCGGCCGTGCTTGGCCTCGTACGCCTCTTCCAGGTGGTCGGCGCGGTGGCGCTTGTGACAGGAGGTGCACTCCGTCAGCGGGTCCGAGAAGGTCGCGACGTGGCCGGAGGCCACCCAGACCTCGGGGGCCAGGATCACGGAGGAGTCGAGGCCGACGATGTCCTCGCGCCCGGTGACCATCGCCTTCCACCACTGGCGCTTGATGTTCTCCTTGAGCTCGACACCGAGCGGGCCGTAGTCCCAGGCGGCCTTGGAGCCGCCGTAGATCTCACTGCACGGGAAAACGAAGCCACGGCGCTTGCTCAGGCTGACGATGGTGTCGATCTTGTCGGCGGCCACGGTGCTCTCTTCATTACGAGGACGAACGGCGAATGCCTCAGGTTACCGGCGCCCGCACCCCCCCTTTCAAATCGGTTCCCCTTCCGCCGCCCTCCCCCGGTCCTCATCGCGGACCGCTCACCAGGGTTTTTGACAATCGTTTCCATTTTTGATGAAAATGGATGTCATGAACGTACGACGCCTCATACCCACCGCCGCCCTCGCCGCAGCCGTCGCTCTCGGCGCCACCGCCCTCACCGCCTGCTCCGGCGCAGCCGGCGCCTCCGGTGACAAGGGGGGCAAGCTCGACGTGATGGCGTCGTTCTACCCGATGCAGTTCCTCGCCGAGCAGATCGGCAAGGACCACGTGAAGGTCGACACCCTGACCAAGCCGGGCGTGGAACCGCACGACCTGGAGATCACCCCCAAGCAGACCGCGCAGCTCGGCGAGGCCGATGTCGTCCTCTACCTCAAGAGCCTGCAGCCCGCCGTCGACAAGGCCGTCGCCCAGTCCGGCGTGAAGAACATCGTGGACGCCGCCACCCTCACCAAGCTGGAGGTGCACGGCGCTTCCGGCCACGACGACCACGACCACGCGGCCGAGGGCGAGGACCACGACCACGGTCACAGCCACGGCGAGTCCGGCGAGGACCCGCACGTCTGGCTCGACCCCACCAAGTACGCGGAGATCGCCAAGGGCGTCGGCGCGGCCCTGGAGAAGGCCGACCCCGACCACGCGGCGGACTACAAGAAGAACACCGACGACCTGGTCTCCAAGCTGGGCACGCTGGACACCGAGTTCAAGAGCGGTCTGGCGAACACCGCGTCCAAGACGTTCATCACCACCCACTCCGCCTTCGGCTACCTCGCCGAGCGCTACGGCCTCGACCAGGAGGGCATCTCCGGCGTCGACCCCGAGTCCGAGCCGAGCCCGGCCCGGATGAAGGAGCTCCAGGCCGTCGCGAAGAAGGACAATGTCTCCACCGTGTTCTTCGAGACGCTGGCCAGCGACAAGACGGCCAAGACCCTCGCGCAGGACACCGGCCTGAAGACCGACGTCCTCGACCCGCTCGAGGGAATCACCGACAAGTCCCAGGGCGCTGACTACTTCGAGGTCATGCGGTCCAACCTGAAGAACCTCCAGAAGGCACTCGGAGCCAAGTAATGACAGCAGCAGCAACGGAGGCGCGAGCCATGCAGTCCACGCCCCGACAGGCATCGGACCAGCCCGTCATATCCCTGCGCGGGGCCACGGCCTCGCTCGGCTCGCGCCCCGTGCTGCGCGGGATCGACCTCACCGTCCGCCGCGGTGAGGTCGTCGCCCTGCTCGGCGCCAACGGCTCCGGCAAGTCCACGGCCGTCCGCGCCGTCGTCGGCCAGGTCCCGCTGACCGACGGCGCCCTGTCCCTCTTCGGCACCGACTTCAAGCGCTTCCGCGACTGGTCGCGCATCGGGTACGTCCCGCAGCGCACCACCGCCGCCAGCGGTGTCCCCGCCACCGTCCGGGAGGTCGTCTCCTCCGGCCGGCTGGGCCGCACCCGCTTCGGCGTCCTGCGCAAGGCCGACAAGGCCGCCGTCGAGCGCGCCCTGGCCCTGGTCGACATGGACACGTACGCCGACGCCTCGGTCAACGCCCTCTCCGGCGGCCAGCACCAGCGCGTGCTCATAGCCCGGGCGCTCGCCGTGGAGCCGGATCTGCTGATCATGGACGAGCCGATGGCCGGCGTGGACCTCGCCAACCAGGAGGTCCTCGCGAAGGCCCTGCGCGAGCAGGTCTCCGCCGGTTCCACCGTTCTGCTCGTCCTGCACGAGCTGGGACCGCTGGAGCCCCTCATCGACCGCGCCGTCGTCCTGCGCGACGGCTGCGTCGTCCACGACGGACCGCCCCCGGAGGCCGTGGGCCAGCACGCCCTGCCCGGCCACGACCACGTACACCCCCACGCGGCGCACGACGCCGAGCCCCTGCGGACGGGACTGCTGAGCTGATGGACCTCCTGAACTACGCCTTCATGCAGCGGGCGCTGATCGCGGCCGCACTGGTCGGCATCACGGCGCCCGCGATCGGCACGTACCTCGTCCAGCGCCGTCAGGCCGTCATGGGCGACGGCCTCGGACACGTGGCCATGACCGGTGTCGCGCTCGGCTTCCTGCTCAACACGAGCCCTGTGTGGATGGCCACCCTGGTCGCCGTCATCGGTGCGGTCGGCATGGAGCTGATCCGCTCCCGCGGCAAGACCAGTGGCGACGTCGCGCTCGCCATGCTCTTCTACGGCGGCCTGGCCGGCGGCGTCATGATCATCAACATGGCTCCGGGCGGTTCCACGACCAACCTGGTCAGTGCCATGTTCGGCTCGATCACCACGGTCGCCCCCGAGGACGTCACCGCGATGGCGGTCCTCGCCGCCTTCGTCCTCGCCGTCACCATCGGCCTTCGCCGCCAGCTCTTCTCCGTCTGCCAGGACGAGGAGTTCGCCCGCGTCACCGGACTGCCGGTGCGCTTCCTCAACCTGCTGATCGCGGTCACCGCCGCCGTCACCGTCACCGTGGCGATGCGCATCGTGGGCCTGCTGCTGGTCAGCGCCATGATGGTGATCCCGGTCGCGGCCGCCCAACGGGTCACCCGCGGGTTCACCGCGACGCTGTCGCTGGCCATGGCGATCGCCCTGGTGGTCTCCCTGGCCGGCACGGCCACCACGTATTACATGGACGCTCCCTCCGGCGCGACGATCGTGCTCCTCGCCATCGCCGTCTTCATGGTGATGACGGCCCTGTCGACCCCACTGGCCCGGCGCCGCGCCAGAGCCGCACGTGCGACCGAAGAGGTCTGCACGCGGGACGATGTGAAGGTCTAGCGGGCTGGCACAATGGCCGCAGGCCGATACGAGGAGGAACCGGTGGCGACTGCGCCTGGCGAGACGAATACCGCGCCAGTACGAGGGCGATCCACCCGGCAGCGGGCGGCCGTGGCGGCGGCGCTGGACGAGGTGGACGAGTTCCGCAGCGCCCAGGAGCTGCACGACATGCTCAAGCACCGCGGTGACTCCGTGGGCCTGACCACCGTCTACCGCACCCTCCAGTCGCTCGCGGACGCCGGCGAGGTCGACGTGCTGCGCACCAGCGACGGCGAATCCGTCTACCGTCGCTGCTCCACGGGCGACCACCACCACCACCTGGTCTGCCGCAAGTGCGGCAAGGCGGTCGAGGTGGAGGGCCCGGCGGTGGAGAAGTGGGCGGAGTCCATCGCGGCCGAGCACGGCTACGTGAACGTCGCCCACACGGTGGAGATCTTCGGCACCTGCGCCGACTGCGCGGCCGCCGGCTAGCCGATCCGGGTCAGGTTCCGGCCGAAGACCGCACGGATCCGGCCGATGTCGGCGGGATCCGATGCCGCCCGTTTGGGCAGCCAGCCCAGTTCCCCGTCGTAGAACACGAAGAGGAACAGGTTCGGGGTCTCGGTCCAGCCCCTGTACTGCCCCCACCGGTAGGCCACCGCCGTCCCGTCGGGCCGGTGGCTGCGCATCCCCGCCTCCGTGACCACGCACCGGTACTCGGGATGCGCCGCCGCCCAGGCGTACATCGGGCGCGCCGCCCGCCACCGGTCGTACAGCAGGCCGAGGGCGCCGCAGAGGACCCCGGCCCCGGCCGCGAGGGCCAGTCCCGCCGGGTATGTCTGCCGGCCGTGCTGGGCCACGATGATCACGGGCGCCACCAGCGGCACCAGCAGCAGCCGGATCAGCAGCCGCACGCGGCTGAACGGAGCACCGAAGGCGCGCCAGCGCAGCACCTCCCGTACGTCCCTGCGCTCAGCGGCGCAGTACAGCTCCACCGCCCGGCCCGTCGTGTCCATGGCGGCAGAGCGTACCCGCAGGCTCAGCCCGTGGAGCCCTCAGCCTGGTTCGGGACGGCCCCGCCGAAGCGGCGGTCGCGCTGGGCGTACTCCAGGCAGGCCGCCCAGAGGTTGCGGCGGTCGAAGTCCGGCCACAGCACGTCCTGGAAGACCATCTCCGCGTACGCGCTCTGCCAGAGCAGGTAGTTGGAGGTCCGCTGCTCGCCGCTCGGCCGCAGGAACAGGTCCACGTCCGGCATGTCCGGGTAGTACATGTACTTCGCGAAGGTCTTCTCGTTGACCTTCGACGGGTCCAGCCGGCCCGCCGCCACGTCCCGGGCGATCGCCTGTGCCGCGTCCGCGATCTCCGCGCGGCCGCCGTAGTTGACGCAGAAGTACAGGGTCATCGCGTCGTTGTCGACGGTCTGCTCCTGCGCGACCTGGAGCTCCTGGACGACCGACTTCCACATCTTCGGCATGCGGCCGACCCAGCGGATGCGGATGCCCAGCTCGTTCATCTCGTCGCGGCGGCGCCGGATGACGTCGCGGTTGAAGTTCATGAGGAAGCGGACCTCGTCGGGCGAGCGCTTCCAGTTCTCCGTCGAGAAGGCGTACAGGGAGAGGTTCTTGACGCCCATCTCCAGGCAGCCCTTGAGCACGTCGAGCACGACGCCCTCGCCCACCTTGTGACCCTCGGTGCGCGGCAGACCGCGTTCCTTGGCCCAGCGGCCGTTGCCGTCCATGACGACCGCGACGTGGTTCGGGACCAGCTCACCGGGGATCTTCGGCGGGCGCTCACCGGACGGGTGCGGCTCGGGAACCTTGTACTCGCGGCGAGAGCGTCCCAGAATCCCGCGTCGTGCCATGTGCCCAGCTCCTATTTCTCGACGTAACGCAGGGAGCGTAGCCCGCGTTCCAGATGCCAGTGCAAATAGGCCGAGACCAGCCCGCTGCCCTCCCGCACGTGACGCGCCTCGCACGCGTCGGCATGCGCCCAGTCGCCCGTCAGCAGGGCGCTCAGCAGGGCGATGGCCTCCGACGAGGGTACGACGGCTCCGGGGACGCGGCAGTCGCCGCATATCACCCCGCCCGCGGCGACGGAGAAGTGCCGGTTGGGGCCGTGGATCCCGCACTTCGCGCAGTCCTCGAAGCTGGGCGCGTAGCCGTTGACGGCGAGGGAGCGCAGCAGGAAGGCGTCGAGGATGAGGTGCGGTTCGTGTTCGCCGCGCGAGAGGGTGCGCAGGGCGCCGACGAGCAGCAGGTACTGCTGTACGGCGGGCTCGCCCTCGTTCTCGGCGAAGCGCTCGGCGGTCTCCAGCATCGCGGTGCCGGCGGTGTAGCGGGCGTAGTCGGTGACGATGCCGTTGCCGTACGGGGCGATGATCTCGGTCTGCGTGCAGAGCGGCAGGCTGCGCCCGACCAGTTCGCTGCCGCGGGCGAAGAACTGCACGTCGGCGTGGGAGAAAGGTTCCAGCCGGGCGCCGAACTTGGACTTGGTGCGCCGGACCCCGCGGGCGACGGCCCGCACCCGGCCGTGGCCCCGGGTCAGCAGCGTGATGATGCGGTCCGCCTCACCCAGCTTCTGGGTGCGCAGCACGATGCCGTCGTCGCGGAACAGACTCATGCGCCCATTGTCGCCTGTGCGGGCACGGCGACGGCCCTCCGTCCGGACACGGGTCCGGACGGAGGGCAGTCGCCCCTTGGGAGGGTCAGGTGGCGGGCGTCGCGGGCGCGGCCGCGCCGTCCGCCTTCTCACCGTCGGGGCCGGCTTCGGAGCCGGCCGTGGCGCCGGCCTCGGCAGCGCTGTCGGCAGCGGCCTCCGCCGGGGCTGCCGCCTGGGCGGGCAGCTCGACCGGGACCGCGGTGTGCGGGTCGCCCTTGCCCAGTCCGTTGAAGATCAGGTTCAGGACGATCGCGGCCGTGGCGCCGAGCGTCACACCGCTGTTGAGGAGCGAGGAGAGGTCCGCGTCCATGTGGTCCTTGAAGAGGACCGGGACGGTGGCCGGGAGCAGCGCGAAGGCCAGGGAGATGCCCACGACCAGCGCGTTCTTCTCCTCCTTGAGGTCGACCTTGGCCAGGGTCTGGATGCCGGCCAGGGCCACCATCGCGAACATCACGGTGGCGGCGCCGCCGAGGACCCCGTGCGGGACGGCGGCGACGATCGCGGCGGCCTTCGGGATCATGCCGAGGACGATCATGAAGACGCCCGCGGCGACGACCACGAAGCGGCTCTTCACCTTGGTCATGCGGACCAGGCCGACGTTCTCGGCGAAGGCGACGTACGGGAAGGAGTTCAGGACGCCGCCGAGGGCGGTCGCGGCGCCGTCGGCACGCAGGGCGCGGGCCACGGTCTCGCTGTCGATCTCCTTGCCGACGATGTCGCCGACGGCGTACGTGTCACCGGTCGTCTCGACCATGGTGATCAGCATGACGATGAGCATCAGCAGGATCGGGAACCAGGCGAACTTCGGTGCTCCGTAGTGGAACGGGGTGGTGATGCCGATCCAGTCCGAGTTGCTCACGTCGCCGAACTTGGCGTCGCCGAGCAGGAAGGCGACGGCGGTGCCGCCGACCAGGCCGATCAGGATGGAGATGCTGGAGAGGAAGGGCTTGCCGAGCTTCATCAGGACGAGGATGAAGAGCATCGTGCCGCCCGCGTAGGCGAAGTGCTTCGGGTCGCCGAAGTCGGGGCTCCCGAGGCCGCCCGCGGCGTCGTTGAGGCCGACGGGGATCAGCACGATGCCGAGGACGGTGATCACCGTACCGGTGACGACCGGCGGGAAGAGCTTCATGACCGCCCGGAACGCCTTGGGGGGCAGCCAGGCGAAGGCGAAGGTGGCGATGCCGGCCGTGATGACCGCGCCGTAGATGACGAGCAGGCCCGCCGTCCCGCCGCCCGCTCCGAGCCCGATGGCGATCATCGGGGACACCGCGGTGAAGGTGACGCCCTGGATCAGGGGCAGGCGCGCACCGATCCGGCCGATGCCCCACGCCTGGAGGATCGAGGCGATGCCGCAGGTGAACAGGTCCGCGTTGATCAGGTACACCAGCTCCTGGGGGCTGAGCCCGAGGGCCCCGCCCACGATGATCGGAACGATCACCGCACCGGCGTAGAACGCGAGTACGTGCTGGAAGCCGTAGAGCGCGAGCTTGGGGAGGGGGAGCACCTCGTCGACCGGGTGCGTGCTCTGCTCTCCGTTGGCGGAAAGCCGGGCGGCGACACGTGCCATCTCTGCCTTGCCCTTCAATGAGGTAGGTAATCGAGAGGAATCTGGTTATCCCTGGCCGGAGTGGGTCGCTAACCCGTTGGTCCGCCAGGGTTGACAGTGCGTTCACGTGAATCGAAGCCCCGCTGTGTTACTGGCGGCGTCTCGTCGTGTGACCGGAATTGAACGCCTGTGGGAGGCCTCACAGATATCGTCGACTTCTACAAAGTGTTGACGTTTGGCGATGCCAGATCTGTAGGTTTCTCCAGTGGCAGGGACCCCGGCCATGGAGTACGCGCCAGGCACGCAGAAGCACCCGTTCCCGCCACGCGAACGCGAAGCGGAAACGGGGTGACGTGCAGGTAAAGGGTTTGCGGAGGTTCTGCCGAGCAAAGTAGAACGCGTCTCTCCGGGTGTCCGACAGGTGGATACCCGCAGCCCGGAGCGATCAGCTCCGCCGTGCCCGCGGCGTACGTGGGGCTCGAATCCGGGGGTGCGAGGCCGGATCGTTACGTCCTACCGGCCGGTTTCCGGCCCAATTCCATCCCCTTCGGGCCCGCACGCACCTTACGGAGCCCGGACCGCCGAGAGCAGCCGCGCGACCTCGTCCGCGTCGATCCGCAGCGCCGCGCCCACCGTGGCCAGCACCTCCCGTTCTGCAGGGATGTACGGCCCGTCCGCGAGCGCGATGCGAGCGCCCTGCAGAAGGATCGACTCCCGTCCCGCGGCGGCCAGGTGCGGGGCGAGCGGCTCCAGCGCCTCGTGCAGCTCGATCGACAGCGCGGCCCCGCAGCACTCGGGGCCGTCGTACAGCCCCAGCCGGCCCTCGTCGGTGGCCAGAGCCTCCACGAGGGACTCCAGCTGCGCCTCGGTGCAGTCCTGGAACCCGGCGGACCGTACGGCTCCCACGGCGGCCTCCAGAGCGCTGCGCGAGGCCGTACCGCCGGCCGCCAGCACGGCCAGGGCCACGGTGTGCACGGCGTCGCGCAGCAGCGCGGAGAAGCGGGTGGTGGTGAGGTGGTCCAGCGCGTCGGTGCCGAAGCGCTGCCGGCAGCCCTGGCACTCGACCACGGGTCCGGCGTGCCCGCGCGGCAGCAGCGGGACCCCGAGGACGGTGAACCGGCGGCGCCCGGTGCGCCGGCGGTAGTTCCGGTCGCCACCGCAGTCGGGGCAGAAGAACTCCCCGTCCCCCACGGTGCTCCAGGTGGTACGGATGCCCCAGGCCGTCAGCTTCCGGCCGTCCCCACCCCGAACTGGCAGCACGTCGCACCTCCGTAACCTTCCGGCAGCATCGCCGGGTTGGCGTGATGTTAGCCACATCGGTGAGCATGCGTCAGCCGTGTGACAAGACAACATCCGACGGCCCCCGTACTTGGCCGATCTGCGCCCCCGCCCCGAGAGCCCCCGACCCGCCGTCCGGGCCCGCCCGGAGACGGCGGAGCCCCGCCCCTCCGGAGGGAGGGGCGGGGCCGCCGATTTCCGGTCGCCGATCCGCGGATCAGCGGCCCGCGCGGTTGACGGCGGAGATGACCGCCTTCAGGGAGGCGCGGGTGGTGTTGGCGTCGATGCCGATGCCCCACAGGACCCGGCCGTCGATCGCGCACTCGATGTACGAGGCGGCCACGGCGGACGCGCCCTCGCTCATCGTGTGCTCGGTGTAGTCCAGCAGGCGGGCGTCGACCCCGATGCCGGCCAGCGCGTCGAAGAAGGCCGAGATCGGGCCGTTGCCGGTGCCGTCCAGCACGGTGTCCACGCCGTCCACGACCGCCTCGACGGTCAGCGTGTCCGTGCCGTCCTTGTCGGTGGTGGTCTGGCCGGAGCGCAGCTGGATGCGTCCCCACGGGTTCTCGGGGTTGGGCAGGTACTCGTCCGAGAAGACGTCCCAGATCGCCTTCGGCGTGACCTCGCCGCCCTCGGCGTCGGTCTTGGCCTGGATGATCCGCGAGAACTCGATCTGCATGCGGCGCGGCAGGTCCAGCTTGTGGTCGTTCTTCAGGACGTAGGCGATGCCGCCCTTGCCGGACTGCGAGTTGACCCGGATGACCGCCTCGTAGGAGCGGCCGACGTCCTTGGGGTCGATGGGCAGGTACGGGACCGCCCACTCGATGTCGTCGACGGTGACGCCCTTGGCGGCCGCGTCGGCCTCCATGGCGTCGAAGCCCTTCTTGATGGCGTCCTGGTGGGAGCCGGAGAAGGCGGTGTAGACCAGGTCGCCCGCGTAGGGGTGGCGCGGGTGGACCTCCATCTGGTTGCAGTACTCGCTGGTGCGACGGATCTCGTCGATCTGCGAGAAGTCGATCTGCGGGTCGATGCCCTGGGAGAACAGGTTCATGCCCAGCGTGATCAGGTCGACGTTGCCGGTGCGCTCGCCCTGCCCGAACAGGCAGCCCTCGATGCGGTCGGCGCCGGCCATCAGGGCCAGCTCGGCGGCGGCGACGGCGGTGCCTCGGTCGTTGTGCGGGTGCACGGAGATGCAGACGTGCTCGCGACGGGTCAGGTTGCGGGCCATCCACTCGAAGCGGTCCGCGTGGGTGGAGGGCGTCGAACGCTCCACGGTGGCGGGCAGGTTCAGGATGATCTCGCGGCCCTCGGCGGGCTGCCAGACGTCACAGACGGCCTCGCAGACCTCCAGGGCGAAGTCCAGCTCGGTGTCGGTGAAGATCTCCGGGCTGTACTGGTAGCCGAAGGTGGTCTCGGGACCCAGCAGCTTGTCCGCGTACTCCATGACCAGGCGGGTGCCGTCGACGGCGATCTGCTTGATCTGCTCCTTGGAGCCGCGGAAGACGACCCGGCGGAAGGTCGGGGCGGTCGCGTTGTACAGGTGCACGGTGGCGCGCTTGGCGCCGACCAGCGACTCCACGGTGCGCTCGATCAGGTCCTCGCGGGCCTGGGTCAGTACGGAGATGGTGACGTCGTCCGGTACCGCGCCCTCTTCGATGATCGAGCGCACGAAGGCGAAGTCGGTCTCGCCGGAGGACGGGAAGCCGACCTCGATCTCCTTGTAGCCCATGCGCACCAGCAGGTCGAACATCTCGCGCTTGCGGGCGGGGGTCATCGGGTCGATCAGCGACTGGTTGCCGTCGCGCAGGTCGGTCGACAGCCAGCGGGGAGCCTTGGTGACGCGGGCGTCCGGCCAGGTGCGGTCCGGGATGTCCACCTGCTCGTACTGGCCGTACTTGTGGATCGGCATCCCGGAGGACTTCTGGGAGTGGGTCGCGTTGGTGATGGGCGTGGGGCGACCGACAAAAGGCTGCTGGCTCATGGCGTTGGGCTCCTCGCGTGTCCGCGTGTAGTTCGCTGGGACGGCCGACGGGCGGTCGTAAAAACCGCAACACCAAACTCCGCGGGGAGGGGGCCGGCCTACGACTACAGACCCTCGCCGCGGCAGCTAAGGAGAAGCAGCCCGAAACGCATGATGGGCCGAGCCTAACCGAGCCGCGCCGTATCGCGAGGACCTGTTTCAGTATGCAAGACCCCGGGGTCCGATTTGCACCCTTTGTGAGCTAAGCCTCGTTCTCGCCGCCGAGTCCGGGCCGATGTCCGGGCGATCCGTCAATGAAGCGCAGCCGCTTTCAGACAAGCGAATGAATCATGGTCGCCGCTAGTGACACGGAAGTGACTCACTGCCACATTGCCGGGATGGATGCCTCCCGCGCTCACCACCGCCACCCCGCCATCTGCGGAGTCGTGCCGCCGCACGTCCTCGACCGGATCGCCCGCTCCGAGGACCCCGACCGGGCCGCCGCCGCACGCCACACCCTTGAGCTCGACGCCTCCCACCGCGACCGGCGGCAGCTCAGCCCCCTGCTCGCCGCTCCGAGGGCCACGCCGCCCGACACCCCGCAGCGGACGATCTACGACGCCCAGCACCGCACCCGGCTGCCCGGCAAGAAGGTGCGGGCCGAGGGCGCGGACGCGAGCAAGGACGCCAGCGTCAACCGCGCCTACGCCGGGCTCGGCGCGACCTTCGACCTGTACCTCAAGGCCTTCGGACTCCACTCGATCGACGACGCCGGCCTGCCGCTGGACGCCACCGTCCACTACGGCCGGCTGTACAACAACGCCTTCTGGGACGGCAGCCAGATGGTCTTCGGCGACGGCGACGGGGACCTCTTCCTCGACTTCACCGTGTCGGTGGACGTCATCGGCCACGAGCTGACGCACGGGGTCACCCAGTACACGGCGAACCTGGAGTACCGCGGCCAGTCCGGCGCGCTCAACGAGTCCATGTCGGACGTCTTCGGCTCCCTCATCAAGCAGTACTCGCTCGACCAGGCCGCCGCCGACGCGGACTGGCTGATCGGCGCCGGACTCCTCGGACCGGGCGTCGACAGCGGCCAGGCCCTGCGGTCGATGAAGGCGCCCGGCACGGCATACGAGGACGACGTGCTCGGGAAGGACCCGCAGCCGTCGACGATGGACGGCTACGTCCGGACGTCCAGCGACAACGGCGGGGTCCACATCAACTCCGGCATCCCCAACCACGCCTTCTACCTGGTGGCGAGCGAGCTGGGCGGCAAGGCCTGGGAGCGGGCCGGGCAGATCTGGTACGACACCCTGACGGGCGGCGAGCTGGCCGCGGACGCGCAGTTCACGGACTTCGCCCGGCTCACGGTCGCGGCGGCCGTGGCGCGGTACGGCGAGGGCGGCTCCGAGCACCAGGCCCTGCAGAAGGCTTGGTCGGCGGTCGGCCTGGGGTAGGAGGCCGGGCATGCGGATTTCTGTGGTGCGGACGGGCGGTTTCGCGGGGATCGAGCGCCGGGCCGAGGTGGACACCTCGGGCCGGCCCGACGAGGACGAGTGGCGGGCCCTGGCCCAGCTCGCCCTGCGGCCCGCCGCGCCGGACCGTCCCGCGGACGGGGTGCGGGACGGGTTCTCGTACCGGATCACCGTGGACGGGCGGACGGTGCTCTGCCAGGACCCGCACCTGTCGGAGGCCCAGCGGACGCTGATATCGCGGCTGCTGAAGGAGGGCGCGTAGGCCCGCCGGTTCAAGGAGGTGCCCTCGGCGCTCCCGCTTGCTTGGATGGCTCGAATGACTGACAAGACACTGCTGTCCGAGCTGGAGCGGTACTACGACGCGGCCCCGCGGGCCGGCGGGGCGCGGGCCGAGGACATCGGCCCGCTGACCCTGTTCGTACAAGAGGGTGCGGGCTGGCCGTACTACGCGCGGCCCCTGCTGGGCGCCCCCGACGGCCCGGCCGCCGCCGAGGTCTCGGCGGCCGACGTGGAGCGGGTGCTGGCGCGGCAGCGGGAGCTGAAGGTCCCCGAGTCCTTCGAGTGGGTGGCCGAAACCACACCCTCCCTGCGGGCCGCGGTGGAAGCGGCCGGGCTGCACGTCCACGCGCACCCGCTGATGGTGCTGGACCCCGCCGCGGTACCCCCGCCCGCGCATCCGGACGTACGGGTGCTCGGCGCGGACGACGCCCTCCTGGGCCCGGCGGTGACGGTCCCGATGCTGGCCTTCTCCGCGCCGGGCACTGCCGTGGGCGAGGCCGGCCCCGCGGAACTGGCGGTGGCGGCGCAGGACCCCGCGGTGGAGCCGCGCCGGGAGCGCGTCTCCGGGATGATCGCCTCGGGCCGGACCGTCATGGCGGCGGCCGAGCGGGACGGCGTCGTGCTGTGCGCGGGCCAGTACATCCCGGTCGGCGAGGTCGCCGAGGTCGTCGGCGTCGGCACCCTGCCCGCGGCGCGCCGCCAGGGCCTGGCACTCGCGGTGACGGCGGCCCTGGTGGCGGACGCCCTCGCGCACGGGGCCCGGACCGTGTTCCTCTCGGCGGGTGACGAGGACGTGGCCCGGATCTACGGCCGCCTCGGCTTCCGGCACGTCGGTACGGCCCTGATCGCGGAACCGCCGCTGTAGCGCTGGCGGTAGCGCTGGCGGTTTGCCGGAACGGCAACGAAGTTTGCCTGTGGGGCCGGGGCGGGCGGAGCATCGGGAGTACCGGACCCGTACAGGAAGAAGGCCCCCATGCACCAGCACGAACACGCCCAGGCCCCCGCCTCCGAGCCCGCCGGCGACGAGGCGTTCTGGGACGGCCGCTACAGCGAGAGCACCCGGATCTGGAGCGGCAAGCCCAACGCGCTCCTGGTCCGGGAGGCCTCGGACCAGGCCCCCGGCCGGGCCCTGGACCTGGGCTGCGGCGAGGGCGCCGACGCCGTCTGGCTGGCCCGCCGCGGCTGGCACGTCACCGGGACCGACATCTCGAAGGTCGCCCTCGGGCGGGCGGCCGAGCACGCCGCCGAGGCGGGCGTCGGCGACCGCGTCGACCTGCAGCGGCACGACTTCGCCGAGTCCTTCCCCGAGGGGGAGTTCGACCTCGTCTCGGCGTGCTTCCTGCACAACTACGGGGACTTCCCGCGCGCCCGGATCCTGCGTACGGCCACCGGCGCCGTGGCCCCGGGCGGGGTCCTGCTGGTGGTCGGCCACGCGGGCGGGCCGTCCTGGAACCCCGACGCGCACTCGGAGATCGGCTTCCCGACGCCGGAGGAGGTCCTGCGGCAGCTGGAGCTGCCGGAGGGCGCCTGGGAGGTGCTGGTCACGGGAGAGCACGTACAGGCCCTGACCGACCCCGACGGCCGGCCCGGGACCCGTACCGACAACGTGCTGAAAGTGCGGCGACTTGCCTAGAAACCGAGCTTGCGCAGCTGCTTGGGGTCGCGCTGCCAGTCCTTGGCGACCTTCACGTGCAGGTCGAGGAAGACCGGCGTCCCCAGCAGCGCCTCGATGTGCTTGCGCGACTTCATGCCGACCTCCTTCAGGCGGGAGCCCTTCGGGCCGATGATGATGCCCTTCTGGCTCGGCCGCTCGATGTAGACGTTGGCGTGGATGTCGAGCAGCGGCCGGTCCGCCGGGCGGTTCTCCCGGGGGATCATCTCCTCCACCACGACCGCGATGGAGTGCGGGAGCTCGTCCCGTACGCCTTCGAGGGCGGCCTCGCGGATCAGCTCCGCGACCATCACCATCTCGGGCTCGTCGGTGAGGTCGCCCTCCGGGTACAGCGGCGGGCTCTCCGGCAGCAGCGGCGCGATCAGGTCGGCCAGCAGCTGGACCTGGCTGTCGCCGACCGCCGACACCGGGACGATCTCGGCCCATTCGAAGCCGAGCTCCGCGCCGAGCTGGTGGACGGCGAGGAGCTGTTCGGCCAGGGCCTTGGACTCGACCAGGTCGGTCTTGGTGATGATGGCGATCTTGGGGGTCTTCTTGATCCCCGCGAGCTCCTTGGCGATGAACTTGTCGCCGGGGCCGAGCTTCTGGTCGGCCGGCAGGCAGAAGCCGATGACGTCGACCTCGGCCCAGGTGGTCCGGACGACGTCGTTCAGGCGCTCGCCGAGGAGCGTGCGCGGCTTGTGCAGACCGGGCGTGTCGACCAGGACGAGCTGGGCGTCGGGGCGGTGCACGATGCCGCGGACGGTGTGGCGGGTGGTCTGCGGCCGGTTGGAGGTGATCGCGACCTTGGTGCCCACGAGTGCGTTGGTCAGGGTCGACTTCCCCGCGTTGGGGCGGCCGACGAAGCAGGCGAAGCCCGCACGGTGCGGGCCGGTGGTCTCGGGGGAACGATCGCTCATACGGGCCATTCTCCCCGATGCGGCTCCCAGCGCCGACCAGGCCGCGGCCACGAGGGCCAGGAGGCCCGCCAGCCGGCCCGTCAGGGAGGGATGGCGAGCGTAGTCGGCGCTCGCCCGGGCGGTTGCCCCCGCGGCCCCCGCGTCCACCGTGACCTGGGCCCATTCCACCTCGGGCGGGTCCTCCCAGCGGGTGCTGAGCCGCACTTCCTGGCCGGGCAGCAGTTCGGCCGGAAGCCCGGTGAGGGTCCGCGTGAGGAGCCTGCGGCCGAAGGTTCCGGAGGCGGTGAGGGCTGCGCGGGGGCGCAGGGTGACGTTGCCGAGGTTGTGGAGGGTGTACGAGACCTCCGCGCCGGTCCCGCGCGACGCGACCCGGAGGTCCTCGACGGCCAGGGCGGGGGCGGTCGGCCCGGTCACCCGGAGGTAGAGCCGGGCGGCGACGGCCTGCTGCACGCCGATCCCCTGCGCGGTGGCGACGGCCGGCCGGTCCTCCACGGCCACGATGGCGCCGGGGTGGTCCCCCGGCTCGGCCCGGTCGGGGACGGTGAGCGTGAAGCCGACGCCGACCGCCGCGCGGGCGGGCACGGTGACCCGCTCCAGGTCGAGCCTGACCCACGCGGCGGTGGCGCGGCGGGGCTCGTCGGGGCCGCGCAGGGCGAAGCCGCCGTCGCGGGCGGTGTTGTGGGCGTCGGCGGCGTAGAGGCGGAAGGTGCGGGGCCGGTCGGTGCGGTTGGCGACGGTCACCGAGTCGCCGACGGCGGTGCCGGGGGCGGCGGAGAGGTAGAAGTACGGCCGCTGCCCGACGGCGTTGGCGGCGGGGAGCACCGACCACTGCCCGTTGTCGGCCGCGGCCGCCGGCCCGGCGGACCCGGGCAGTACGAGGGCCGCGGCCACCGCGAGCAGCACGGCGGCGACCGCGGTCGGGCGGCGGCCCGGGCGGCGCCGGAGCGGGGTCACGACAGGGTCAGGGTCAGCACCGCGGTGTAGGCGCCCGGCGCGGTGTACGGGGGGATCTGGAGGGCGACGGTCGCGTCGACCGTGAAGGTGCCGCCGACCAGCGGGGCGTCGGGCGTCGACGCGAGGACGGCGCCGTCCGGGCCGACCGTGCCCGCGCTGCCCGGCGCGCACGCGCTCGGGCTGCCGGCGGCGGCCGTACAGGACGGGGTCCAGCTCAGGGAGGCGCCGGGGATGCGGACTCCGCCGGGCCCGGTGAAGTCCGTGACCTTGCCGATCAGGGACCACCCGGCCGGGCCGCCGCGCGCGTCCTTGACGGTCACGGTCCCGATCCGCCCGGGGGCCGCGCCGCCGTCGCCGTACGGGACCGCGCCCAGGGTCACCGCCTCGCCGGTCTGGGTCATGCCCAGCGCGCCCGGCTCCACCACCGCGGTCACCTTCTGCGTGCCCGGCGGCATCGGGGCGGGGCCGATGACCGTGTACGCGGCGGGCCCCGACCCCTGCCCCGGCGACCAGGCCGAGCCCTCGTACGCCACCACACCGGTGGTCGCCCTGTCGTTGACCGGCAGCTCCGCCAGGACCACGCCCAGCTCGTCGGCGGTGGCCGTGACCCGGTCTGCGGTCTCGGCCGCACCCGCCCGGCCCGCCACCGTCACGGCCGCGCCGGGGGCGAAGCCGGAGCCGGTGACCTTGACCCTGGCGCCCGGTGTCCCGGAGGCGGCGCCGAGCGAGACGCCCCGCAGGTTGGCCGTGGGCAGCGGGGTCGCGGTGATCCGCTGCGCGACGGGCGGCGCGCCCTCGGCCCCGGCGGCGCAGGTGGTGTCCAGGTCGAGCAGGTGGCCGGTGTGCAGGGTGTAGCCGCCGGGGGCGAGCGTGATCCCGCCCGGCGCGGTGACGGTGAAGGTACCGGTCATGGTGACGGCGGGCAGCACCGCGCCCGCCCCGACGGGGTCGTTCCGCTTGGCCCCGACGACGGTGACCGTGCCGTTCTGCGCTCCCCCGAGCACGACCAGCCCGGTCGGGGTCAGCACGTCGGCGGGAAGCTCGCCGCCCACCGGGTTCACGGCGGGGGTCCTGGTCACCTGGTACGTCACGGTGACGGTGTCCCCGACGCGCGGCGCCGGGTCGTCGACCGTGATCCGGGCCGTGGTGGGCCCGTCGGCGGGCGGCAGGCCGGCCTCCTGCGGCGGCAGGCAGTGCGTCGGGAAGTCCACCTGGCCCGGCACCTGCCCCGGCGGCTCCTCCTCGGCGGCGGCGGGCGGACCCAGCGCGCCCCCGGTCGCGGCCGCGAGCACGGCCATGCCGACGGCCGCCGACCATCTCCTGTTCCGCGTCCCTGCTCGCACTGCCCGCCCCCTGGGTTCCGCGCCCCGCCAGGGGGACATTCACGAGCGGGCGGCGGGATAAGTCAATGCACGGACCCGGCACCGACTGATGTCCCATCAGGAGATGGGAGGATCCCCCGGGCCCGCGCGGAAGGTGCGCCGGTAGGCCGTCGGGCTCACCCCCAGCGCCGCCTGCACGTGCTTGCGCAGCGACTGCGCCGTCCCGAAGCCCGTCTCCCGCGCCACCTGCTCCATCGGCAGGTCCGTCCGCTCCAGCAGCCGCCGGGCCCGCTCCACGCGCTGCCCGACGATCCACTCGCCGGGGCTGACCCCCGACTCCTCACGGAACCGGCGCGTGAAGGTCCGTACCGACACGGCTTCCTGACGGGCCAGGTCGGTGAGGCGCAGCGGCTCGTGCAGCCGGTCCAGCACCCAGGCCCGGGCCGCCGTGGTGCTGGCCAGCTGCGGCTTCGGCACCGGACGGTCGACGAACTGCGCCTGGCCGCCCTCCCGGTGGGGCGGAACGACGGTGCGCCGGGCGACGTCGTTCGCGACGGCCGCGCCGTGGTCGCGGCGCACGATGTGCAGGCACAGGTCGATGCCGGCGGCGACACCCGCGGAGGTCAGCACGTCCCCGTCGTCGGTGTAGAGCACGCCCGCGTCCACCCGTACGGCGGGGAACGTCCGCTGGAAGTGCTCGGCGGAGGCCCAGTGGGTCGTGGCCCGGCGACCGTCCAGGTACCCGGCGGCGGCCAGCACGTACCCGCCCGTGCAGATGGAGACGAGGCGGCGCTGGTGGCCTTCCTCGGCGGCCTGGCGCGGGACGTGACCGGCTCGTACGACCTGGTCTGGTACGCGTCTGGGGCGCTGTGCGCGATGGCCGCCCTGATGGCGATGGTGATCCGGCGGCGGCCGGTTCCGGCCCCGCCGTCGCCCTCGCCGTCGTCGACCTCGCCCTCGCCCTCGCCCTCGGCCGCCTGAGGAAGGCCCCGGGGCGTCAGCCCGCCGGGGTGGTGGACTTCAGGGTGCCGTCCGGCGCCGCGAGCAGCACCGGCGTGGCCGGGCCGCCGAGGTCCCGGACCGCCGCGCGGTCGGCTTCCGAGGGGGCGTCGGCCGCGCTGACGACGGCGGCGGCCTCCAGGGACCGGGCGCCGCTGGCCACGGCCATCGCGACCGCCGTCTGCAGGGCGCTCAGCTTCAGCGAGTCCAGCTCGACGGTCCCGGCGACGTAGGTACGGCCCGTCTCGTCGCGGACCGCCGCCCCCTCTGGCACGCCGTTGCGGGCCCGGGCGCTGCGCGCCAGCGTGATGATCTTGCTGTCTTCGGGGTCGATCCCGGTGCTGTCGGTCATGGACCGAAGCATATGGAGCGCGTCGGGGGGCCGTGATACGGCCCCGCCGACGCGCTCTCCCCTCCGTCCGCCAGTCCCCCCGGATCTTGGCGGTGCAGGCATAAACATAAGCGCTGGATAAGCGTAACCTGCGATCCGAAGGTCACTTGGATCAGTGACATTGGACCCATAGGCATTTCATCTCAGGCGCGGTCGAGTCTCAGCCGCTCCGCCCGCGGCAGGCCCTCGACGACCAGGTCGTACGAGTCCTCCACCAGCTCCCGCACCAGCTCGTCCGGCAGCCCGCCGGGCCCGCCCACGGTCACCGTGTTCCAGTGCCGCTTGTTCATGTGCCAGCCCGGCACGACCGCCTCGTGCTCCTCGCGCAGCCGCACCGCCTGCTCCGGATCGCACTTGAGGTTGACCTTCAGCGGCTCCGCGTCCAGCGCCGACAGCGCGAACATCTTCCCCAGCACCTTGAACACCGAGGTCTCGGGCGTGAAGGGGAACTCCTCCACCGCCGCGTTGAAGTCCAGGCACAGCGCCCGCAGCTGCTCGGGAGTCACTCGCCCTCCTCGCCTTCGCCCACCGCCGTGACCACCGGCTCCACCAGCACGGTCACGATCTTGTTCCGCCGCCCCGCCGGGGACTCGGCCGTCAGCCGCAGCGGACGCCCGTCCGGCAGGTCCACCACCGCCGAGGCGCCCGCGATCGGCACCCGGCCCAGCGCCTTCGCCAGCAGCCCGCCGACCGTCTCGACGTCCTCGTCGTCGAAGGCCTCGACCTTGAACAGCTCGCCGAGGTCGGTGATGTCCAGCCGCGCCGTGACCCGGTAGCGGTCGGCCCCGAGGTCCTCCACCGGCGGCAGCTCCCGGTCGTACTCGTCGGTGATCTCGCCGACGATCTCCTCCAGGATGTCCTCGATGGTGACGATGCCCGCCGTACCGCCGTATTCGTCGATGACGACGGCCACGTGGTTGCGCACCGACTGCATCTCCCGCAGCAGGTCGCCCGCGTTCTTCGTGTCCGGCACGAACACCGCGGGCCGCATCGCCGTGGACACCAGGTCGGCCTCCGCCTCCCGGCTGATGTGCGTCTTGCGGACCAGGTCCTTCAGGTACACGATGCCGACGATGTCGTCCTCGTTCTCCCCGGTCACCGGGATCCGCGAGAAGCCCGACCGCAGCGCGAGCGTGGTCGCCTGACGGACCGTCTTGTACCGCTCGATGCAGATCAGGTCCGTGCGCGGCACCATCACCTCGCGCACCAGGGTGTCGCCCAGCTCGAAGACCTGGTGCACCATCCGGCGCTCGTCGTCCTCGATCAGCGATTCCTTCTCCGCCAGGTCCACCATCGCGCGCAGCTCGGCCTCGGAGGCGAACGGCCCCTTGCGGAAGCCCTTCCCGGGCGTGAGCGCGTTGCCGATGAGGATCAGCAGCTGCGGGATCGGCCCCATGACCCGGGCCAGCGGCACGAGTACGTACGCGGCCGCCGTCGCGGTGTTGAGGGGGTGCTGGCGGCCGATCGTGCGCGGGGACACGCCCACGGCGACGAAGGAGACCAGCACCATCACGGCGATGGCCACGAGCAGCGCGGTCCAGTTCTCGCCGAGCGCGTCGAGGCACACGTAGGTGACGAGCACGCCCGCCGCCATCTCGCAGGTGACCCGGACCAGCAGCGCGACGTTGAGGTAGCGCGTCGGGTCACCGGCGACCTGGAGCAGCTTGGCGCTGCCGCGCCGCCCGTCCCGTACGGCCTGCTCGGCGCGGAAGCCGGAGATCCGTGCGATCCCGGACTCGGCGCACGCGGCGAACCAGGCCACCACCACCAGCAGGACCGCGCCGGCGATCAGTTGGGGGGCGGTCACGAGACGGTCGGGGCGGGCGAGGCGCCGGTCATCCCCCGCTCACCGCGCCAGCCGTCGACGATGGCCGCCTGCAGGCCGAACATCTCGGCCTTCTCGTCCGGCTCCTCGTGGTCGTACCCGAGCAGGTGCAGCACCCCGTGGACGGTCAGGAGTTGGAGCTCCTCGTCCATGGAGTGCTGCGTCGGGGCCTCTTCGCCCTGCTTCTTGGCGACCTCGGGGCAGAGCACGATGTCACCGAGGAGCCCCTGCGGGGGCTCCTCGTCGTCCTTCGTCGGCGGACGGAGCTCGTCCATCGGGAACGACATGACGTCGGTGGGTCCGGGCAGGTCCATCCACTGGATGTGGAGCTGCTCCATCGCCGCCTCGTCGACGACGATGACGGAGAGCTCGGAGAGCGGGTGGATCCGCATCCGGGTGAGCGCGTAGCGGGCGATGTCGAGGATCGCCTGCTCGTCGACCTCGGTTCCGGACTCGTTGTTGACGTCGATCGACATGGTGCGCTGACTTCTACTTCCGCTGGTAGCCGTTCCGGGACGGGTTGGCGTCCTGGCTGTCGTCGTACTTCTCGTACGCATCGACGATACGGCCGACGAGCTTGTGCCGGACGACATCCTCGGACGTGAGCCGCGAGAAGTGGATGTCCGGCACCCCTTCGAGGATCTCCTGGACCTGGCGCAGCCCGCTCTTGGCGCCGCCCGGCAGGTCGACCTGCGTGACGTCACCGGTGACGACGATCTTCGAGTCGAAGCCGAGCCGGGTCAGGAACATCTTCATCTGCTCGGCGGTCGTGTTCTGCGCCTCGTCGAGCACGACAAATGCCTCATTGAGGGTGTTGTGCGTCAGGAGGTAGTCCTGCGTGACGTACAGCGAGTCCGCGGCTGCCACCTGGATGCACACCGCCTCCTCGCGGCCCGCGGGCTCGATGGAGTCGATGAAGCGCATCGGGCGCCCGCCCCCGGTCGCGTGGTACGCGTCCCGCTTGCGGGCGAGACGGAAGGGCTCGATGCCCTCGGGAAGACGGATGTCAACGACGTGCGCGTCGAACCGGTGGGCGGCCAGGGCGGTGCCCTGAACGCGTTCCTCCGCCCTGCGGCGCCGCGTGTACGCCACGCCGCCGAGGGACTGGACGAGGGCGATCACGTCGTCCCGCAGGATGATCGAGGTCGTGGAGTACTGGATCCTGCAGGTACGGCCCTGCTGGGTGACCGGTCCGCCGTCGGAGTCGAGCAGGCCCTGGAGCACGGCGAGACGGACGTCCGGCGTGTTGAACCGGTAGTCGTCCGGCACGAACTTGGAGTGCGAACGGCTTCCGATCAGGTCCAGCTCGCGCAGTGCCGCCGTAACGGGGTTCTCCAGAGTGACCACGTCGCCAGGCGACTTCACCTTGTTCAGTACGTAGTCCACACCGCCCTTGTGCCGCGCCAGGACTCCGGGGAGCGCCGCCTCCAGGGCCCGTACGAGTTCGCCGTCCTCCGTCGAGAAGGACGGCGTGGTGGAACCGGTGATGCATCCGTCGCCGAGCAGCAGACCGAGCGCGTACGGGTCCATGGGGACCTCGCGGGCGGGGAACTCGACGGGAGCGGTCAGCATCGGCAGCTCGTAGCGGCGCGCGTGCGCCGCACGAAGGTTGCCGATCATCTCCTTGGTCTCAAGGACCCGCCACGGCTTGTCGCGCCGCTTGTCGGCGCGCGTCCTGACGGTCCAGAGGTGCTCGCCGCAGCACAGGGTCCAGGAGCCGTCCTGGGCGGTGACTCGGTAGATGTCCTTTTCGCCCTGCGGGTAGACGCCCAGGACCGGGGTCGGCTCGCCGTTCGATCCGACGACCAGGTCACCCACCTGAAGGTCGCCGATGGGACGCCATCCGTCGGGCGTCAGCACCTTCGTGAAGATCGGCTGGGCCCGGCCGCGCATGTAAGCCAGCGGCGCCACCTCGATCGTGCCCGCCGCCATCAGGCGCGGGATCGAGTCCGGGTCGATCATGTCGTGCAGGGCGTCGTAGAGCGGGCGCAGGTACGGGTCGATCTTGTCGAAGAGCGTGCCCGGCAGGAAGCCGAGGCGCTCGCCGGCCTCGACGGCGGGGCGGGTCAGGATGATCCGGCTGACCTGCTTGGACTGCAGGGCCTGGACCGCCTTGGCCATGGCGAGGTAGGTCTTGCCGGTACCGGCGGGGCCGATGCCGAACACGATCGTGTTCTTGTCGATCGCGTCGACGTACCGCTTCTGGTTGAGGGTCTTGGGGCGGATGGTGCGCCCGCGGCTGGAGAGGATGTTCTGGGTGAGCACTTCGGCGGGGGTCTCGTCCGGGCCCTGGCCGTTGCCGCTCGACTTGAGCATGGCGATCGAGCGTTCCACTGCGTCCTCCGTCATCGGCTGCCCGGTGCGGAGCACCAGCATCATCTCGTCGAACAGGCGCTGGATCAGGGCGACTTCCGCCGCTTCGCCGATCGCGCTGACCTGATTGCCCCGAACATGGATGTCGGCCTTCGGGAAGGCCTTCTCGATCACGCGCAACAGGGCGTCGCCCGAGCCGAGGACCGTGACCATCGGGTGCGTGGCCGGAACGGTGAAGTGGGCTCGC
This sequence comes from Streptomyces sp. NPDC051183, assembly GCF_040682455.1. Classification (NCBI taxonomy): domain Bacteria; kingdom Bacillati; phylum Actinomycetota; class Actinomycetes; order Kitasatosporales; family Streptomycetaceae; genus Streptomyces; species Streptomyces sp. NPDC051183. Next base: position 16,456 of record NZ_JBFBBA010000033.1, on the reverse strand, counting down.
GCCTGCCCCGGCGCGGGGATGTGGGCTGTCGGTGTCTGAGTCATGGGCCGGCACTGTGGCCTGCACATACCTCCCGCTGAGGGGCCGCGCCGATCGTCGACCTCCGGAATACCAAGCCTACGTCGCCGCCGGGCCTTCCCCGAGGGGTTTTCCGGGTGCCTGCGGGGCGCCCGCTACGCCGGGTGCCGGAAGCCGATCGTCGGGACCGCCCGGCGGCGCTCCGCGGGTCCGGTGCCCGCGGGGACCAGTGCGTCCAGGAAGGCGTAGCGGCCGTGCAGGTCCTCCGGAGCGGCCCGCCACCAGTGGGACACCTCCGGCCAGCCGGGGGCCGACAGGGAACCGCCGAACTCCTGCACCGACAGGGCCGCGGTCAGGCCCGCGAAGGCCAGCCGGTCCGCCAGCGGCCACCCCGCCAGGGTGCCGGTGACGAACCCCGCCACGTACACGTCGCCGGCGCCGGTCGGGTCCAGGGCGTCGACCGCGATCGCCGGTACCTCCGCCGTCTCGCCGGTGCGCCCGTCCACCGCGTACGAGCCCTCCGCGCCCATGGTCACCACCGCGATCGGCACCTTCTCGGCCAGCGCCCGGGCCGCCGCCCGCGGGCAGTCGGTCCGCGTGTACCGCATCGCCTCCCCCGCGTTCGGCAGGAAGGCCTCGCAGTGCTCCAGGTCGGCCAGCGCCGCGAGGTCCCAGCGTCCGCTCTCGTCCCACCCCACGTCGGCGAAGACCCGCGAGCCGCGCCGGGCGGCCTGCGCGACCCACTCCTCCCCGCCGCCCGGCCCCAGCGAGGCCACAGCGGCGCGGGCCGCCGGGGGGCACTGCGGGAAGGGGCCCGCGGGGGGCGGTGCCTCGTGGCCGTGCGAGACCATCGTGCGCTCGCCCTCGTACGCCATGGAGACCGTGACGGGGCTGTGCCAGCCGGGGACGGTCCGCGACATCGACAGGTCGATGCCCTCGCCCTGTTCGAGCGCGTCCCAGCAGTACTCGCCGTAGTGGTCGTCCCCGAAGGCCGCGGCCAGCGAGGTGCGCAGGCCGAGCCTGGCCAGTGCGGTGGCCATGTTGGCGACGCCGCCGGGGCTGGAGCCCATGCCGCGCGCCCAGGACTCCGTACCGCGCACGGGGGCCGAGTCGAGGCCCGTGAAGATGATGTCGAGGAAGACCGTGCCCGTCAGGAAGACGTCGCAGCCCGGCTCCCGGGGATCGCGCAGCGGGCCGAGCGGGTCCACGTCGGCCGCGCTGTCCACGGCATCCCCGGCGGCGGAGCGGCTGTTGCGGTCGTTCCGACTGGTCACGGTGTACTCCCCGTTTGGTGCGTGTGCGGATTGAAGTGGCGGAGGGTCGTTTCTGCAAGGGGGTGCGCGCTGCGGAGTTCGGACGGAAAGCTCGGAGCTCTCCCCGCCTGAGCACGGATCAAAACCTAGTGTGACGCAGATCACCACCGGAATGCTCTTCTGCGCAACTCCGGCCGCTTGATAGACATGGGCCCCGCTCTCTTCGCGGCGTCCCCTGCACCACCCTCGCACCACCTGGAACGCCCGTGTCCAAGTACACCCCCGCGCCGCCCGCCGCCTGGCCGCTCGTCGCCCTCTTCACCGCCGGTTACGTCGCTCCGTACCTGCTCCCGACCGTCGTCGGCCGCCTCGACGCGCACCTTCCGCTGAGCCCCGCGCAGGCCGGACTGATCGGCTCGGTCCTGCTGCTCGGCTCCGCCGCCGCCGGGTTCACCCTCGCCTCGCGGATCCCCCGCCACGGGCCCCGCCCGCTGGCCCGGCTCGGACTGCTGCTCGCCGTCGCGGGCTACGGCACGGCCGCCGCTACCAGCCTGCTCCCGCTCGTCGTCGCGGGCGCGGTCGTCGGGGGCTTCGGCTCCGGCACCGCCACCGCCGTGGCCGCGTCCGGGATCGCCGCGCAGCGGGACCCGCACCGCACCTCCGCGCTCGGCCTGCTCTCGGTGTCGGCCACGGCCGGGGCGCTGTACCTGACCCTGCCGCGGCTCGGCGGCGGGCACTGGCTGCCGTTCGCGGCCATCGCCCTGGTCGCCGCGCTGGTGTGGCCGGCGACGGGCCGGCTCGGCGGGCCCGCCGACCGGGGTCCCGCCGTACGGGCCTCCCGGCGGCTGCCGTACCCGCGCGCCGGGGCGGTGCTGGCCGGCGCGCTGATGCTGTGGTCGCTGGCCCAGAACGCCCTGTGGGGGGTCAGCGGCCGCATCGGCGCCCAGCAGGCGGGCCTCTCCGAGGTCACCCTGGGCATCGTCTTCGCCGCGGCCCTCGGCGCGGGCCTGCTCGGGGTCACGGCCGCCTCCGCGCTCGGCGCCCGGCTCGGCCGGGCGGTGCCCATCGGGGCGGGTACGGCGCTCATCGCGTGCTGCGTGGTGCTGTCGTCCAACGCCCGCGACCTCGGCAGCTTCGCCGCGGGGGAGATCCTGTGGAACGCGATCTACCCGGTCGTGCTCTCGTACGCCATCGGCCTCGCGGCCGCGCTGGACCCGCGCGGGCGGTGGGCGGTGCTGGCCGGCTCCGCGTCCTCGCTCGGGGTGGCGTGCGGGCCCGTCACCGGGAGCCTGCTCGCCGAGGGCGCGGGGTTCCCGGTCATGGGCCTGGTGCTGGGCGGGCTGCTGCTGGCGGTGGCCGGCCCGATGGCGGCCGTCGCGCTGCACGTCCCCTCTCCTGACGCGCCGGACTCCGTCCGCCGGGTGCCGGTCGGGGGCGCCGGTGCCGCTGCACGGGGCCGTTCCCTCCCCGCCCTTCCACCGTTCCCCGGGCCCTGCCCGTACCCCGGCCCTCAAGCGCCGGACGGACTGGGCGGCGTAGCGGGCTCCGCCCGGACCAGCGGCTCAAACGCCGACGGGGCTGAGATTGCCCTGCGGGCGACATCGGCCAAAACCCAGCCCCGCCGGCGTTTGAGGCGCGGGGCGCGGGGCGCAGCCCCGGTCTTTCAGCCCCGCCGGCGTATGAGGCGCGGGGGTCCGGGGGCCGGCCCCCGGCAGCGCCGCCGCAGACGCATACCCAGCCCCGCCGGCGACTGAGGCGCGGGGGGGGTCCGGTGGGCGGAGCCCCGGCGGCGGCGCCGTAGACGCGCTCAGGGCCGCTTCGGAAGCGCGACGCGAGTCAGATCCGCCGCGATCGTCAGCTCGCCCTCGAACCCGGCGGCCCGAGCCTCGCGTTCGAACTCCGACGCGTCGGTGTACCGCTGCGAGAAGTGCGTCAGCACGAGGTGCCGGACACCCGCCTCGCGCGCGACCCCGGCCGCCTGGCCCGCCGTGAGGTGCCCGTGGTCCGTCGCCAGCCGGACATCCGCGTCGAGGAACGTCGACTCGATCACCAGCATGTCGCAGCCCTCCGCGAGCTCGTCCACGCCCGCGCAGAGCCGGGTGTCCATGACGAAGGCGAACCGCTGCCCCGGCTTCGGCTCGCTGACGTCCTCCAGCGTGACCCCGTCCAGGCGCCCCTCGCGCTGGATCCGGCCCACGTCCGGCCCCTTGATGCCGTGCCGCGCGAGCAGCTCCGGCAGTATCCTGCGCCCGTCGGGCTCGGTGATCCGGTAGCCGAAGGACTCCACCGGGTGGGAGAGCCTGCGGGCCTCCAGGACGTACGAGTCCCCGCGCGCCAGCACCCCGCCCTCGGCCACCGGCGCCTCGGCCAGTTCCACCGTCTCGCGGTAGGCCGTGGCGTACCGCAGCCGGTCGAAGAACCGCTGCCCGGAAGCCGGGTAGTGCGCGGTGACCGGGTGCGGGACCCGGTCGAGGTTGATGCGCTGGATCACCCCGGCGAGGCCGAGGCTGTGGTCACCGTGGAAGTGGGTGACGCAGATCCGGTTGATGTCGTGCGCGGCCACCCCGGCCCTGAGCATCTGGCGCTGGGTGCCCTCGCCGGGGTCGAAGAGGATGCCCTCGCCGTCCCAGCGCAGCAGGTAGCCGTTGTGGTTGCGGTGGCGGGTGGGCACCTGGCTGGCGGTGCCCAGCACCACGAACTCGCGTACGGACACGGCTTATCCGGGGGGCCACTGGAGGCCGCGGCCGCCGAGGACGTGCGCGTGGGCGTGGAAGACGGTCTGGCCGGCGCCGGCGCCGGTGTTGAACACGACCCGGTAGCCGTGGTCGTCGACCTTCTCGTCGGCGGCGACCTGCCCGGCCTCGCGCAGCAGGTCCGCGGCGATGGCCGGCTCGGCGGCGGCGAGGGTGGCCGCGTCGCGGTAGTGCACCTTCGGGATGACGAGCACGTGGGACGGCGCCTGTGGGTTGATGTCCCGGAAGGCGACGGTCGTCTCGGTCTCCCGGACGACGGTCGCCGGGATGTCCCCTGTGACGATCTTGCAGAACAGGCAGTCGGACTGCGGTTCCCCGGCCATGGCTGAGCCTTCCGATGACGTTGGCGTGGACGTTGGCGTGACGTTGATCAGCCCGGGCATCGTATCCGGCAACCCGTCAGGACCGGCCGCCCATCAGACCGGTCGCCCGCCCGGACCGGCCTCCCGTCAGGACCAGCGCCCCGTCCGCGCCAGCAGGACCGCCGCCGCCGCCGTGCCGGCCGTGGAGGTGCGCAGGACCGAGCGGCCCAGGCGGTACGGATGCGCCCCGGCCGCCGCGAAGGCCGCGAGCTCGTCCGGGGAGACCCCGCCCTCGGGGCCCACGACCAGCACGATGGAGCCCGTGGCGGGCAGTTCCGCCGTGGCCAGGGCGCCCGAGGGGGCGTCGCGGTCCTCGTGCAGCACCACCGCCAGGTCGGCCTCCGCGAGCAGCGCCGCCACCTGCTTCGTGGACAGCGCCTCCGCCACCTCCGGGAAGCGCACCCGGCGGGACTGCTTGCCCGCCTCCCGGGCCGTGGCCCGCCACTTGGCCAGGGACTTGGCGCCCCGGTCGCCGCGCCACTGGGTGATGCAGCGCGAGGCCTGCCAGGGGACGATCGCGTCCACGCCGGTCTCGGTCATCGTCTCGACGGCGACCTCCCCGCGGTCCCCCTTGGGAAGGGCCTGGACGACGGTGATCCGGACGGTCGGCTCCGCCTCCTCGAAGACCCCGGACACCGACACGACCAGCCGGTCCTTGCCCTCCGCCGACTTCACCACGGCCTCGGCCCACCGGCCGCGGCCGTCCGCGAGGACCACCTCCTCACCGGGGTTCAGCCGCTTCACGGACACCGCGTGCCGGCCCTCGGGACCGTCCAGGACGAACTCCGGTCCCCCCGGGACCTCTTCGACCACGAACACGGGGGCGGTCATGACGCACTCCTCATCTGCCTTGCCTTCAACGCACTCTGGGCCTGCGCGACTTCCGCCGCCAGGACCTCCACCAGCTCCCCCGCGGGCAGCGCCCGCGCCAGCCGGTGGCCCTGTCCCGCCCACAGGGCCATGCCCTGCGGGTCCCCTGCCGCCGCTGCTGCCTTGCGCAGCGGCGAGGTCAGGTGGTGGATCTGCGGGTACGCGGCCGGGGCGTAGGGCCCGTGCTCGCGCATGAACCGGTTCACGAGCCCGCGGGCCGGCCGTCCGGAGAAGGCCCGGGTCAGCTCGGTACGGACGAACAGCGGGTCGGTCAGCGCCTTCTTGTGCAGCGGGTCCGCACCGGACTCCGGGCACGCCAGGAACGCGGTGCCGAGCTGCGCCGCCTCGGCGCCCGCCGCGAGCAGCGCGGCGATCTGCGAGCCGCGCATCAGTCCGCCCGCGGCGATGAGCGGGAGGCCCACGGCTTCCCGTACCTGGGCCACCAGCGCGAGCAGGCCGACGCTCGCCGTGCCGTCGGCCTGCGGATCGTCGCGGTGGGTCCCCTGGTGGCCGCCGGCTTCGGCGCCCTGGACGCAGAGCGCGTCGGCTCCGGCCGCCTGCGCGGCGCGGGCCTCCTCGACCGAGGTCACGGTGACGACCGTGTACGTACCGACCTTGCGCAGGCAGTCGAAGGCCGTGGGCGGGGGGCAGCCGAAGGTGAACGAGACCACCGGGACGGGGTCCTCGACGAGGATGGCGAGCTTGGCGTCGTATCCGTCGTCGCTGGTGCCGAGGATCTCCTCCTCGGCGAGGGAGATCGAGTACCAGCTGGCCTCTCCGGCGAGTTGCCCGCGGTACGCCTCCACGGCGGCCGGGTCGACGTAACCGGTCTGCGGCATGAAGAGGTTGACGCCGAACGGGCGCCGGGTGAGCGCGCGCAGCTGTTTGATCTCCTGGTACATGCCGTCGGCGGTCTTGTAGCCGCCGGCGAGGAAGCCCAGCCCGCCCGCCTCGCACACGGCGGCGGCGAGCGGAGGGCAGGAGGCGCCGCCTGCCATGGGAGCCTGCACGATCGGGTACGGGGAGAGACCGTTCGGTGCGGAGGACATGGTCTGCATCGTGCCATGTCCCGCTCACGGGACCGAATCACGGCATTCGCCTGGCATAGTCCGCTTACCTCCGGCCTTGAGGGAAGCCCGAGGGAGACCCGGAGGAAGCACGAAGCCCGGTCCGGGGCATCCCCGGACCGGGCTCGTACGTGTTCTCGCGGGCCGGTCAGCGGCCGTTGAACGCGTCCTTCAGACGGCTGAACAGACCCTGCTGGCCCGGCGCGAACTGACCCGTCGGCCGCTCCTCGCCGCGCAGCTTCGCGAGCTGGCGCAGCAGGTCCTCCTGCTGGGGGTCCAGCTTGCCGGGGGTGGTGACCTCGACGTGGACGATCAGGTCGCCCCGGCCGCCGCCGCGCAGGTGCGTGACGCCGCGCCCGTGCAGCGGGATCGCCTGCCCGGACTGGGTCCCGGGCCGGATGTCGATCTCCTCCATGCCGTCCAGCGTCTCCAGCGGGCACTTGGTGCCCAGGGCCGCGGCCGTCATGGGGATGGTGACGGTGCAGTGCAGGTCGTCCCCGCGCCGCTGGAAGGTCGGGTGCGGCAGCTCGTGGATCTCGACGTAGAGGTCTCCGGCGGGGCCGCCGCCGGGGCCGACCTCGCCCTCGCCCGCGAGCTGGATGCGGGTGCCGTTCTCGACGCCCGCGGGGATCTTGACGGTCAGGCTGCGGCGGGAGCGGACCCGGCCGTCGCCCGCGCACTCGGGGCACGGGGTCGGGACCACGGTGCCGAAGCCCTGGCACTGGGGGCAGGGGCGCGAGGTCATGACCTGGCCCAGGAAGGACCGGGTGACCTGCGAGACCTCACCGCGGCCGCGGCACATGTCACACGTCTGCGCCGAGGTGCCGGGGGCGGCACCCTCGCCGGAGCAGGTGGTGCAGACGACGGCCGTGTCGACCTGGATGTCCTTGGTGGTGCCGAAGGCCGCCTCGTCCAGTTCCAGGTCGAGGCGGATCATGGCGTCCTGGCCGCGGCGGGTGCGCGAACGCGGTCCGCGCTGCGAGGCCTGGCCGAAGAAGGCGTCCATGATGTCGGAGAAGTTGCCGAAGCCACCCGCGCCGAAGCCGCCCGCGCCGCCGCCGCCCGAGGAGGACAGCGGGTCGCCGCCGAGGTCGTAGACCTGCTTCTTCTGCGGGTCCGAGAGCACCTCGTACGCCGCGTTGATCTCCTTGAAGCGCTCCTGCGTCTTCGGGTCCGGATTCACATCCGGGTGGAGTTCACGCGCGAGGCGCCGGAAGGCCTTCTTGATCTCGTCCTGCGATGCGTCGCGGCGCACGCCGAGTACGGCGTAGTAGTCCGTGGCCACTTACGACTCCGCCAGGATCTGTCCGACGTAACGTGCCACTGCGCGTACCGCTCCCATCGTTCCGGGGTAGTCCATGCGGGTCGGTCCGACCACGCCGAGTTTGGCGACTGCTTCGCCGCCCGAACCGTAGCCGACCGAGACGACCGACGTGGAGTTCAGTCCCTCATAGGCATTCTCATGCCCGATCCGTACGGCCATTCCCGACTCGTTGGCCTCGCCCAGCAGCTTGAGGAGCACGACCTGCTCCTCCAGCGCTTCGAGCACCGGCCTGATCGTCAGGGGAAAATCGTGTCCGAAGCGGGTGAGATTGGCGGTTCCGCCGATCATCAGCCGTTCTTCGGCTTCCTCCACGAGCGTTTCGAGGAGGGTGGCGAGGACGGCCTTGACCGTCGCCCGGTCCTCCGCCTCGAAGGACTCCGGGAGGTCCTGCACGAGCGGCGGCACGTCCGTGAACCGCCGGCCGACGACCCGGCTGTTGAGCCGCGCCCGCAGATCTGCGAGCGACTGCTCGCCGAAGGGGGTCTGGCAGTCGACCAGCCGCTGCTCGACCCGGCCGGTGTCCGTGATCAGCACGAGCATCAGGCGCGCGGGTGCGAGCGAGAGCAGCTCGACGTGCCGGACCGTGGAGCGGGTCAGGCTCGGGTACTGGACGACGGCGGCCTGCCGGGTCAGCTGCGCGAGCAGCCGTACGGTGCGGCCGACCACGTCGTCGAGGTCGACGGCGCCGTCGAGGAAGTTCTGGATGGCGCGGCGCTCGGGCGACGACAGGGGCTTGACCCCCGCCAGCTTGTCGACGAAGAGCCGGTAGCCCTTGTCGGTGGGGATCCGGCCGGCGCTGGTGTGGGGCTGGGCGATGTAGCCCTCTTCTTCCAGCACGGCCATGTCGTTGCGCACGGTCGCGGGCGACACGCCGAGCCGGTGGCGCTCGGTGAGCGCTTTGGAGCCGACCGGCTCCTCCGTCCCGACGTAGTCCTGGACGATGGCGCGCAGCACTTCGAGTCTGCGTTCGCTGAGCATCGCGCGCACACCTCCAGCTGTGGTCCGTTGCCGTGTGAAGCTCGGTCGTTGGCACTCTGGGCGTTCGAGTGCCAGAGATCCCCCGCTCAGTGTACGGCCGGGTGGTCAGGCCCTGGCAAGGGTGGCCCGTCACGGTAGCGTCGCGGCATGGACGTGCATTGGGAAGAGGCGGGCTGGGAACGGCTGACCGGGCGGGCCGGGCGGCGGCGCCTCCCGGTGTGGGACTGCACGGTGGGGCTGGTGGTGGGGGACGAGTCGGTACTCCTGATCGACCCCGGATCGTCCGTGCGGGAGGGCTCGCAGGTGCGGGCCGAGGCGGAGCTGCTGGCCGGTCGGCGCGTGACCCATATCGCATTCACCCACGGACATTTCGACCACGTGATGGGCGGGGCCGCCTTCGCGGGGGCCGAGTTCTACGGGCCGGTCGGCTTGGACGCCCTGCTGTCGAGCGGCCGCGGCCGGGACGAGCTGCGGGCGGACGCGGTGCGGCACGGGCTGGCGCCGGACCTGGCCGCCGGGGCCGCTGACCTGCTGGTGGCGCCGGGGCACCTGGTCTCGGGCGAGTGGACGCTGGACCTCGGCGGGGTGCAGGTGCTGCTCGCGAACGTGGGGCCCGGCCACACCCGGCACGATCTCGCGGTGTTCGTTCCGGGCTCCCGCGAGGTGGTGTTCTGCGGGGACCTGGTCGAGGAGTCGGGCGAGCCGTCGGCGGGCCCCGACGCGGTGCCCGGGCAGTGGCCCGCGGCCCTGGACCGGCTGCTGTCGCTGGGCGGGGACGACGCGCTGTACGTGCCGGGTCACGGAGCGGTGGTCACCGCGGCTTTTGTCCGTGCGCAACGCGACACACTGGCACAGCGGTTCGGCGTGTCGGAGGCGTGAGCGCGCCGCCTCTCCTACCCTCGGCCGGATGCGCGAGTACTCCCCCGACCTGACCCCGCAGTGGAAGCGCCCGAAGGCCGTGCCCGAGGTGGCGGCCGAGCCCGACCTGGTGGTCGAGGTGGCGGGTACGGACTTCTGCGGCGCGGTGGTGGCGTGCGAGGCCGGCACGGTGACCCTGGAGGACCGCTTCGGCAAGCGGCGGGTGTTCCCGCTGGAGCCGCGGGGCTTCCTGCTGGACGGCGCGGTGGTGACGCTGACCCGCCCGCCGCGGGGGCCGGCCGCCCCGGCCCGTACGGCCTCGGGGTCGATCGCCGTCCCGGGGGCGCGGGCCACGGTGGCGCGGGCGGGCCGGATCTACGTCGAGGGCCGCCACGACGCCGAGCTGGTGGAGCGGGTCTGGGGCGACGACCTGCGGATCGAGGGCGTGGTGGTGGAGTACCTGGAGGGCATCGACGACCTCCCGGCCATCGTGGCCGACTTCGCCCCGGCCGCGGACGCCCGGCTGGGCATCCTGGTGGACCACCTGGTGCCCGGCTCGAAGGAATCGCGCATCGCGGCCTCGGTGACCTCGCCGCACGTGCTGGTGGTGGGCCACCCGTACGTGGACGTCTGGCAGGCGGTGAAGCCGTCCGCGCTGGGCATCGGGGCCTGGCCGGTGGTCCCCCGCGGCCAGGACTGGAAGACGGGCATCTGCCGCGCCCTGGGCTGGCCGGAGAACACGGGCGCCGCGTGGCAGCACATCCTGTCCCGCGTGACGTCCTACAAGGACCTGGAACCGACCCTCCTGGGCCGTGTGGAGGAGCTGATCGACTTCGTCACGGTCGACGGCCCCGCCTGATCGCGGCCCCGGGCCCGGAGCCCTTGGCAGCCCGCCCCGGCGGGGGTCAGTCCACCAGGTCCCGGACCACCGCGTCGGCCAGCAGCCGCCCGCGCAGGGTCAGCACGGCGCGTCCCGCCTCGTACGGACCCGTCTCCAGCAGGCCGTCCGCCAGGGCCCGGCGGGACGCCGCCAGGCCGGCCGGGGCCAGCAGGGACAGCGGTACGCCGTCCACCAGCCGCAGCTCCAGCAGGATCCGCTCCACCCGCCGGTCCTCCTGCGACAGCAGCTCCCGCCCCGCACCGGGGGACCGCCCCTCCGCGAGCGCGGCGGCGTACGCGCCGGGGTGCTTCACGTTCCACCAGCGCACCCCGCCGACGTGCGAGTGCGCTCCCGGGCCCGCGCCCCACCAGTCGGCGCCGCGCCAGTACAGCTCGTTGTGCAGGCAGCGCCCGGCCTCGCTCGTGGCCCAGTTCGACACCTCGTACCAGGAGTACCCGGCCTCGGCCATCACCGAGTCCGCGATCAGGTACCGGTCCGCGTGCACGTCGTCGTCCGTCATCGGGACCTCGCCCCGGCGGATCCGCCGGGCCAGCTGGGTGCCCTCCTCGACGATCAGGGCGTACGCGCTGATGTGGTCGGGCCCCGCGCCCAGCGCGGCGGACAGCGACGCGCGCCAGTCCTCGTCCGACTCCCCCGGCGTCCCGTAGATCAGGTCCAGGTTCACGTGCTCGAAGCCCGCCGCCCGCGCCTCCGCGACGCACGCCTCGGGCCGCCCGGGCGTGTGCGTGCGGTCCAGCACCTTCAGGACGTGCTGCTTCGCGCTCTGCATGCCGAAGGAGATCCGGTTGAAGCCGCCGGCCCGCAGCTCGGCCAGGTACTGCGGGTTCACGGACTCCGGGTTGGCCTCGGTGGTGACCTCGGCGTCCTCCGCGAGACCGAACTCGTCCCGGATGGCCGCGAGCATGCGTACGAGGTCCCCGGCCGGCAGCAGCGTCGGCGTACCGCCGCCCACGAACACCGTCCGTACGGCCCGTGAGTCGTCGCCGAGCACCTTGCGGGCCAGGCGGACCTCGTCGATCAGGGTGTCGGCGTAGTTCTCCCGCGAGGCGAGCACGCCGCCGGTGCCGCGCAGCTCAGTCGCCGTGTAGGTGTTGAAGTCGCAGTACCCGCAGCGCGTGGCGCAGTACGGGACGTGCAGGTAGAAGCCGAGCGGCCGGTCCCCGGCCCCCGCCAGGGCGTGCGACGGCAGCGAGCCGTCTTCGGGCATGGGTTCACCGTCGGGCAGTGCGGAAGGCATGGGCCCATTGTCCCGCACTGCCCCATGGTCGTTTACGCCCTCGGCCGGGCCCCGGGCTAGGGGGTGCCAGACGACCCGGGCCCGGCCATGATCCGCCAGACACCCCCTAGGCCTCCCGCGAGCCCTCGTACATCTCCTCGATGAGGTGCTTGAACTCACGCTCGACGACCGGGCGCTTCAGCTTCAGGCTCGGGGTGAGGTCCCCGTGCTCGACGTCGAGGTCGCGCGGGAGCAGCCGGAACTTCTTGACCGTCTGCCACTTCTGCAGGCCCTCGTTCAGGGTCTGGACGTACGTCTCGATCATGCGGTTGGTCTCCGGCGCGGCCAGCACCTGGGCGTACGTCTTGCCCTCCAGCCCGACCTCGGCGGCCCAGGTGAGGATGGACGGCTCGTCGAGGGCGATCAGGGCCGAGCAAAAGTTCCGGTCGGCGCCGTGCACGACGATGGTCGACACGTACGGGCAGATCGCCTTGAACTGGCCCTCGATCTCCGCCGGGGCGACGTACTTGCCGTTCGAGGTCTTGATCAGGTCCTTCTTGCGGTCGGTGATGCGCAGGTAGCCGTCGGGCGACAGCTCGCCGATGTCACCGGTGTGCAGCCAGCCGTCGGACTCCAGGACCTCGGCGGTCTTCTCCGGCTGCTGGTGGTAGCCCTGCATGATGCCGGGGCCGCGCAGCAGGACCTCGCCGTCGTCGGCGATGCGGACCTCGGTGCCGGGGAGCGGCTTGCCGACGGTGCCGGTGCGGTAGGCCTCGCCCGGGTTGACGAAGGAGGCCGCGCTGGACTCCGTCAGGCCGTAGCCCTCCAGGATGTGGATGCCGGCTCCGGAGAAGAAGTAGCCGATCTCGGGCGCCAGGGCGGAGGCGCCGGAGACGGCGGCGCGCAGGTTGCCGCCGAAGGCCTCGCGGAGCTTGGAGTAGACCAGCGTGTCGGCGATCTTGTGCTTGGTGGCGAGGCCGAAGGGGGCGGTCGCCCGGCCGGTGCGGCGGAAGTTGTCCTGGGTGACCTTGGCGTACTCGCGGGCGACGCCGACCGACCACTGGAAGATCTTGTACTTGGCGCCGCCGCCGGCGCGGGCCTTGGCCGCGACTCCGTTGTAGACCTTCTCGAAGATGCGCGGAACGGCCGCCATGTACGTCGGCTGGACGACCGGCAGGTTCTCGATGATCTTGTCGATCCGGCCATCTACGGCCGTGACGTGCCCGACCTCGATCTGCCCGGAGGTCAGCACCTTGCCGAAGACGTGGGCAAGCGGCAGCCACAGGTACTGGACGTCGTCCTTGGTGATCAGGCCGGTGGCCACGGTGGCCTTGGCCATGTACGACCAGTTGTCGTGCGGAAGGCGGACGCCCTTGGGGCGGCCGGTGGTGCCGGAGGTGTAGATGAGGGTGGCGAGCTGGTCGGCGGTGATGGCCGCGATCCGCTCCTTGACCGCCTCGGGGTGCTTGGCGAGGTACTCCTTGCCGCGCGCCTCCAGGTCGGCGAGCGAGAGCACCCAGCCCTCCGGGTCGCCCTCGGCGGCGACCGCGTCGGCGGCCTCCACGACGACCACGTGGGCGAGGTTCGGCAGCTCGGCCCGGCGCTCGCGGGCCTTCGCCAGCTGGGCGCCGTCCTCGGCGATGAGCACCCGGCTCTCGGAGTCCGCGAGGATGAACGCCGACTCCTCGGCATTGGTGCTCGGGTAGATGGTGGTGACGGCGCCGCCCGCGCACATCACGCCGAGGTCGGCGAGGATCCACTCGACCCGGGTGTTGGAGGCGAGCGCCACCCGCTCCTCGGGGCGCAGGCCGAGGTCGATCAGCCCGGCCGCGGCGGCGAAGACGCGCTCGGCGGCCTGTCCCCAGCTGAGCGACTTCCAGTCGTCGGGGCCCTGGCCGCCGGCGGCGGGCACCGGGAAGCGGTAGGCCTCGCCGTTGGGCGTGGCGGCGACACGCTCCAGGAAGAGGGTCGCCACAGTGGGCGGGCGGTTCTCGATCAAGGTCTGTGTGTCGCTCACGGACGTCCTCCGGACCACGCGGCAGGGCCTGTCAATGCAGGGGGCTGACTGGCTGGGGTGGCTGAGTCAGGGCTTGTAACTGGCGAGTAACCAACGAGCAGTGATCAGACTAGGGGCCCTCCGCCTGGTGCGTAAGGGCCCACGTGCGGCCGATTCATAACGAAACAAGCCCCCGCGCCGGAGCACGGGGGCTTGTTCGTATGCAGCGGGGCCCGGCGGGCCTACTTCTTCTTGCCGCCGGAGTCGTCGCTGGAGAGGACGGCGATGAAGGCCTCCTGCGGGACCTCCACGGAGCCGACCATCTTCATCCGCTTCTTGCCTTCCTTCTGCTTCTCCAGCAGCTTCCGCTTACGGGAGATGTCACCGCCGTAGCACTTGGCGAGGACGTCCTTGCGGATGGCGCGGATGGTCTCGCGGGCGATGACGCGCGAGCCGATCGCAGCCTGGATCGGCACCTCGAAGGCCTGCCGCGGGATGAGCTCGCGGAGCTTGGCGACCAGGCGCACGCCGTAGGCGTAGGCGGCGTCCTTGTGCGTGACGGCGGAGAAGGCGTCGACCTTGTCGCCGTGCAGCAGGATGTCGACCTTGACCAGGCTCGCGGACTGCTCGCCGGTGGGCTCGTAGTCGAGCGAGGCGTAGCCGCGCGTCTTGGACTTCAGCTGGTCGAAGAAGTCGAAGACGATCTCCGCGAGGGGGAGGGTGTAACGGATCTCGACCCGGTCCTCGGAGAGGTAGTCCATGCCCAGCAGGGTGCCGCGGCGCTGCTGGCAGAGCTCCATGATCGCGCCGATGAACTCGGTCGGGGCGAGCACGGTGGCCCGTACGACCGGCTCGAACACGTCCGAGATCTTGCCCTCGGGGAACTCGCTCGGGTTGGTGACCGTGACTTCCTTGCCGTCCTCCAGGACGACGCGGTAGACCACGTTCGGCGCGGTGGCGATCAGGTCGAGGCCGAACTCGCGCTCCAGGCGCTCGCGCACCACGTCCAGGTGGAGCAGGCCGAGGAAGCCGACGCGGAAGCCGAAGCCGAGCGCCGCGGAGGTCTCCGGCTCGTAGACGAGCGCGGCGTCGTTGAGCTGGAGCTTGTCCAGCGCCTCGCGCAGGTCCGGGTACTCCGAGCCGTCGAGCGGGTAGAGGCCCGAGAAGACCATGGGCTTCGGGTCCTTGTAGCCGCCGAGGGCCTCGGTCGCACCGTTGTGCAGGCTGGTGATGGTGTCACCGACCTTGGACTGCCGGACGTCCTTCACGCCGGTGATGATGTAGCCCACCTCGCCGACGCCGATGCCGTCGGAGGGGGTCATCTCCGGGGAGGAGACACCGATCTCCAGCAGCTCGTGGGTGGCGCCGGTGGACATCATCCGGATGCGCTCGCGCTTGTTGAGCTGGCCGTCGACCACACGGACGTAGGTCACGACGCCGCGGTACGAGTCGTAGACCGAGTCGAAGATCATCGCGCGGGCCGGGGCGTCCTTGACGCCGACCGGGGCCGGAACGGTGGCGACGACCTTGTCGAGCAGCGCGTCCACGCCGAGACCGGTCTTCGCCGAGACGCGCAGGACGTCCTCGGGCTGGCATCCGACCAGGTTCGCCAGCTCCTCGGCGAACTTCTCCGGCTGGGCGGCCGGCAGGTCGATCTTGTTCAGGACCGGGACGATCGCGAGGTCGTTCTCCATCGCCAGGTACAGGTTGGCGAGGGTTTGCGCCTCGATGCCCTGGGCGGCGTCCACCAGGAGGACGGTGCCCTCGCACGCGGCGAGGGAGCGCGAGACCTCGTAGGTGAAGTCGACGTGCCCGGGGGTGTCGATCATGTTGAGGATGTGGGTCTTGCCCTGGCCCTCGCCCGCGGTCGGCGACCACGGCAGTCGGACGGCCTGGGACTTGATCGTGATGCCGCGCTCACGCTCGATGTCCATGCGGTCGAGGTACTGGGCACGCATCTGCCGCTGGTCGACCACACCGGTGAGCTGGAGCATCCGGTCGGCAAGGGTCGACTTGCCGTGGTCGATGTGCGCGATGATGCAGAAATTGCGGATCAGCGCCGGGTCGGTACGGCTCGGCTCGGGCACGTGGCTGGGGATCGCGGGCACGCAGTGTCCTGATTCTCGGTCGCAGTCGGAGCTCGGAACGGAGTCTGAGCACTCCCATCGTCCCATGGACGGGGCAGTGAGGTCGGTTTGGGCCGGTCGGAGCGCGCCTGGTAGCCTGAGCAGCTGTGCCTCGTATGCCCTCTAGCTTCCGGGGCACAATCCGAAGATCAACCTCTGAACCTGAAAAGGCTCTTTCGTGGCGAACATCAAGTCCCAGATCAAGCGGAACAAGACGAACGAGAAGGCGCGCCTGCGCAACAAGGCCGTCAAGTCCTCGCTCAAGACCGCGATCCGCAAGGCCCGTGAGGCTGTCCTCGCCGGTGACGTCGAGAAGGCCACCGTGGCTTCCCGCGCCGCCGCGCGTGCGCTCGACAAGGCTGTCTCGAAGGGTGTCATCCACAAGAACGCCGCCGCCAACAAGAAGTCGGCGCTGGCCTCCAAGGTTGCCACCCTCCAGGGCTGAGCTCCCTGATGTGATCGCCGGAAGGGACCCAGCGGGCCCTCTCTCCCGCTCCTGACCGGCACCCCGCTCCGCACACGAAGCGTTCGCCACGCGGGTGCGGCGCAACCAGAAGTAACCGAAGGCCCCGGCCACCACCCTTCCCCAGGGCGGAGGCCGGGGCCTTCGCGCGCCCCCGCTCCGCGGGATCAGGGTCGGGTAGCCCGGGTCGTCTGGTGCCGTGGATTGCAAGGCGGAGGAGGGAGCCACTGCGGAGCATTGGCGACCGACGACAACGCGGCCACCCACGGCC